>CADBUP010000089.1 GCA_902797885.1 uncultured Ruminococcus sp. | reverse complement strand
CGACTCGATAATCTGTGACGCCTCGGTGAAGTTGGTATTATATACGGTCGGAAGCTGTCCGCCCGCCGCTTTCGCATAAAACGATTTCAGGTCAAACGACCAGTTATCGGGAACAATTTCATATTCAGAGTTTGCCTCCTCAAACCGAGCCTTTTTTTGTTCAATATTTTGCTTTTCTTCACCATCTTTTGAAGGCCAGTCACCAACAGTAATCTGAGTTTTCCCGTTTGACGACAAACCGTTTCCGTTTGAACAACCCGTAAACGAGCCGCAAACAAGTACAGCCGCCGCTGCAAGCGAAATAATTTTCATTCCCCTTCCAAATTTCATTTTTGTTCTCTCCTTTAATTTTTATTATGTTATTATATTTTTTCTAAAAATAATTTTCCGCACAGATTAATTGTATAGTGCGATATCGGTCAACATAAACACTCTTTCATCTAAATCATTATTGTATAATTTTTGTCTCATCGGGCGCTGATATTTTTGTTTTAACTAACCCCTTCTCATTTCTGCTTTGTATCCTGACGTTTCCGTAAGGAGTCGGATACTCTATATCAATCCATTCTAAACCTGCTAAATTCGGTGAAATTTTAAGCTTACGGCAGCCCGGTTCAAGTATCTTTATACCGCCTATTTCTTCCGACAGGAACGAAGTAGGTCCGCTTGCCCAGCCATGGCACAAGCTGAGTCTGTATTGCTTATAGCAAAACTCTCCGAAATCACCGTGAATATTTTTCTTTCCGCCGGACGCAATCTCATCGATTCTTGCAGAATTTTCTGTCCACTCCATTTTAAACTCTTCCCAAAATGAAGTAGCACCAAACTCAATCATACTTCCCCAATATTTTCTGATGAGACTAAGAGCTTTTTCATGATTTGTCGTCTTGCTTAATGCTTTTAGTATGTAATACCCCATAAAGCATGACATTTCATTTTCTGTTGTGTTCATAACCGTTTTCAATACTTTTTCGGAATATCTTTCTGCCAGGACAGCCAAGGCGGAAAGCCGGTTGTTAAGCTCGGCATCATCGCTCTTGTTATTAAGCAGAATTTTATAATAGTTATCACATTTGTCCGCATAAGTTGTTTTTTCAAATGTTTGAAATATCTTTTTCAAATATTTCAAAGCTATACAGGCAATCGACTTTACGCCTTCGATTTCACCGTTCCTATTTTTACTGCTCCAATCCACAAATAAATTGTTTGTGTTGGTTCCGTAAAAACCGTTGTTAATCCAGTTGATAAGCAAATCCGTCAGCCCGAACATATAGCTTAGCTGTTCTCTAAGATATTCAATGTTTCCCCAATGCATATACCAATCATAGTGAATGATTATCCACCACAAACTATATGTGGGAATCCCGTTCATCCATTCTCCGTCAGGTGTTTCATTTTTTATCAAATCAAGACTTGCTCTTACACAATCATCATTGCCGAAAACCGTGCTTACCGTAGCTACTTCGGGGTGCATATCTCCAACCCACACCAATCTGTCGCGCTTTATGCCATCCCAAAGATATTCGTGCATATTGAGTTGAACCGTATATGCCCCGATTTTCCATATTTCGTTTAAAAGCTCATCACTACACTTAAACGAACCTTTTTGTACAATATTCCGCATTTCCGATACAGCTCGTGCTGACCGAACGGTAATATCAGCTCCGATTGCTTCGATTTTTACAAACCTGAACCCTGTATCACCAAATCTTTGTGTGCTTAAACAAACTGCATCAACCGTCATATCTCTGATTGAATGATAATTTCCCGAGTTTTTCTCGCCTAAATCACTCATTGCCTCGGCTGCGCTTTCTCCAAATACAATTCTGTATTTTGCATTTATCCGTGACGCTTCTTGTGTGACAATAATAACCCCGCCGATTAGTTCTCTGCCAAAATCCAAAACAACATATCCGCCGTTCCTGATTATCGCACAGTTATATGTATTGAATACGGCATGTAAAACATTATCACCGATAAAATATTTTGAATTAATAACATTCTTTTCTGTTATTATTCTCTGAGGATTTACACATTCGCTCATTATTATTGCTCCTTACTAATGCTGCTGCGGCCCCGCCTTTAGCAAGGCCGCCGTAATTCTTTTCTCTTTTTTCTTTCCCTTATTTATAATTGCTTACTTCGTTACTGTATAATCTGTTGGTTCAGAAACAGGCTTTAATTCTGACGCGCTGTTCCAAACAAAAACTTTATACTTATCCGCAGTATCCGCCTTAGTAATTGATATATCAAACATTGTGTTTGATGATATATTAACGGGTACAGCCGACACCAATATGTCGCCGTTATACTGAGCAATCATTGCAACTGCATCCGTAGATGAAAAAATTCTTGCTTTATCATTATCAATTAAAGCTAACGCTCCGTCATTCGTATAATTTGATGCTATGCAGTATACAACATTTTTCCCCGATGTCAAGACTGGATACTTGTCCGCATCATCTGTGCCAAGCTGTTGCCCAAATATAATATCCAATGCTCCTTTGTTCAAGTTATACGCAACCTCACCGCTTTCAAACCCGGCAAGTGTCTTTTCGGTGGCTGTGTTCGGATTTTTTACCGTACCGTTTGCTTTTGTTCCGTCTTTAAGGTAATAGCAGTTTTTGTAGTCTGCTGTAGCATTTGTATCCGTGTTTGCCAAAGGGTCGGCGTTTCCGCCCATGCTTACAACAGAACCGTAATTATATGAATTACTTAAATTAAGCGTATCGCCACCATTGATTAATCCGACGAAGCCCGCTGAGTTGTCATTCGCCGCTTTAACCGAAGCAAGGTTCGCACAGTTCTCAATACTTATAGTATCGGTAGTGTCCGCATCAGTATATCCGATAAATGCGGCCGCGTTATTTTCACCGATTACCGTTCCTGCAAGCATCAGATTTTTTATCGTAATATTTCCGGATGCGTTTTCTATTAATGAATAACCGTTAAGAGTAATCATGTGATTGTTTCCGTCTATTGTTCCTGAATATGATTTAAGTGATTGATAGTCCGCATCCGCACTAATGTCACCGGTAAACTTCGCGCATACTGACATAAATCGAACAACTGCATAATGAGAGGCTGACTGACGGACTGTTTTGCGGACGGAAGTCCAAGGAGGAAAACGTCAGACCATGCT
>CADBUP010000088.1 GCA_902797885.1 uncultured Ruminococcus sp. | reverse complement strand
GGCCTGCTCGGAAAGGAGCCCGACCGCTCAATTCGATGGGAATGTATTAAAAAAATTGGTGACGATTTAGTCATTATTGATTCAATTTAAGATAAAGGTTTACATAATTAAATTATGTAAACCTTTATCTGTTTAAAAGACTAATCTTCAGTCTTTTTTTCACGATTTTCACGAACATAGGATAGAGGATTCTTTTTTACAGCGTCACGCATATTTTCGTTTGAAACGTGTGTGTATATTTCAGTAGTGTTTAATTGCTTATGTCCCAAGATTTCTTGTAATACTCTAATATCTGCGCCGGCTTCATACATAAGCGTAGCGGCCGTATGCCGAAGCTTATGAGTTGTGTATTTTCGCGGGTCAAGACCAATTTTTTTAACATACTTTTCAACCATACTTTGAACCATCCGCCTGCTGATTCGATTCCCACGTGTTGAGATAAATAGGGCATTTCGCGCATTCGCGGAAATATTAATCTTTTCTCGCTCCGGAAGATAATTTTTTATCGCCGCGAGGCAAGCGTCATTTAAGTATATTGTTCTCTCTTTGCCACCCTTACCAATTACTGTAAGACCATCGTCTTTAATATCCGAAATATTTATACCGACAAGCTCTGCCAAACGCAGCCCGCAGTTTAAAAATAATGTTAATATACAATAATCACGTTCCGAATTTCTCCCGTCAACAGCGTTTAATAAAGCCAAACTATCATCAATCGTGAAAAATTTAGGCAAATGATATTTTATTTTAATCGAATCAAGCTCGGCCGTTGGATTGACCTCAATGAGATTTGCTTTTGTGCAAACATATTTAAAGAATGAACGAAGCGAAGCAATTTTTCTTGCGCGTGAGGATGCGGAATTCCCGCGGACACGATTGAGATAGTTTAAGTATTCGTATATTAGTTTTAAGTCAACTTGTTTTAAAATATCCAAGTCAACAAGATTTATATCAATGTTATTAAATTCAACTGTCTCAGGCACAAGTTTAAAATGTAAAGCTAAGTATCTGTAAAAAGTTCTGAGGTCATAAAAATATTCTTCGGTTGTATGCACAGATTTATTCTGAATACTCTCAGTATATATCAAAAATGAAGCCAAAGGCTCCGGAATTCCCGAAAAACTGTTCATTTAACATACCTCCGTATGGTCCTTTACTTAATTTGTATCCTCTACTACATTGCACAAAATTTTTATTTTGTGCAATAATTATATGGATATTATACATCCTATACTGAGATACGTCAAGTGAATTTATATTTAAATTATCTTACAATTTCGTTACAAACTCCGATAAATCAAATATAAATACTCTGTTTCCAAACAATTCTTTAATTGTTATAAAGATATTTTTAAAATTAGCAGATTTCTCACAATAGATATTTATTCTCCGAGGCAATCTTTGAATTATCACTCCGAGTAATATATCGTCCGAATCCATATTATTACCAAACTCAGATATAAATTCCGTTTTACATTGGTTTGTTATATTCTCGCCATTTTCATCATAAAATAAATATTCGTCATTATTTGTTATCACATTCAATTCAGTTGATAAAAAAGCTTCACTTTCTATATAGAGCCTTAATAAATCAACTATTCTGTTGTATTCAAGCTCTGTTTCAAATTCGTTAAAAACTTTATATAGAATTCCATAAAGTGAAATTATGCTTTTGCCCGCTGAAAACATCATAAATCCGTCATAACTTATTATTGAGGCATCTGCTGAAAAATCAAAAAGGAGCTGTTTTATTTTCGCTGTAATATCCTCCGCTTCTTTGCTATACAACTTCTCGCTGATACAATTTATAATTTCATATTTTAAGTAAGCAGGAAGTCTATTAAGTTCTTCATCAATAACATCCAAAATAAAAAAGACTCCGAAACTCCGTACTATCCATTCCGAAACAGCCTCGGCCGCCTTGTCAAAGTATTCCTTTTTTATATTAATAAAGTATACATTATCATACTCATTTGTATCGACCGCGTCTGTTATGCAATACTCTTCCAAAAGATATATTTCAATAATTATCGCAAGATAATCAAGCTTATCCTTTGATTTAAGTGAAATAACCTCATCCACGTCTATACCTCCGATATAAATTTATGTAAAAGAGATTATGCTTCCCAAATCAAAAAGCTTGTCGCTTGAGAGCGACACAATATGTCTGCCTGTTCCTTTTATAATATCAATTATATTTTCTGAAACCGGCCCTGTAAACAAAACCGAATCTTCACTAATTCCTGATGCACCACCGATAAAGCCATAGTCGAAGCCGCTCAGACACACTTCTCCGACCCTAATCGGAATTGCGGTTAATCCGCTGACATTAAGCGTTGTTTTATGAATCCCCATATCTTCGGTTATAAACTTTTCGTTACTTATTGGACATATATTACATTTAGCATAGCCTTGTTTTATGTTTATTATCTTAAAATTATGCGTGTTATAATAATCTAATATACCCTTTTCCGCGTATTTTGTATTGCAAAGAACAAAACGGCCGACTCTTGCTATATTATATGCACAGTTTTCGGGATAGGTGCGGCCTATTTTAAAAATTCCTTTTTTTTGAACTATGTGTTCGGGCAGGACTTCTTTGTAATAATCAAATACAGTCGGTTCACAAAAGGCAATGCTATCGGATACAAAATGAATCTGCATATCAGGGTGAGTCGAAACAGATTTATCGGCAATATCCACGACGGTTGAAAGAAAAACATTCCCGATTTTACTTAGATTATTTTTTATTTCTCTGTTCGCGTTACAATCTAAAATAAAATTCATTATCTTCCTCCGCTTAATCAATTTAAAAACTCTAAAGCAAATTCCGAAAAAAGTATTGCCCCGATTTTAAGCGAACTTTCATCAATATCAAATGTATTTTGATGTATAGGACTGACTATACCGAGTTTTTCATTCCTACACCCAAGCTTAAATAAAAGCGAAGGCCGAACCTGAGAAAAATATGAAAAATCTTCTCCTGCCATTGTTGCGCTGCCGCCGTAGATACAGTTTTCCTCTCCGATAGCTCTGCAAGCAGTCCTATAAAACCGCTCTGAAAGCGCAGAATCGTTTATCAAAGGCGGAAAAAGCTCGCTGAACTCATACTCGCATTTTGCGCCATGTGCCGCACAAATTCCGTGTGAAATTTCGCCTATACGTTTTTTTAACAAAGCACGAACATCATTAGTAAGAGAGCGTGCCGTTCCGGTTATCTGAACCTCATCAGGGATTATATTTGTTGCTGTTCCCGAATGAATAGAGCCGATAGAAACGACCGCCTCGTCAAACGGATTGACTTCGCGGCTAACAATATTCATAAGTGCACAAATTATCTCTGCGCTTATCGCAATCGGGTCTATACAACGATGTGGTTCTGCTCCGTGTCCCCCTCTTCCGATAACCTTTATATAAAAATCATCTGGTGACGCATACAGGGAACCGGGTTTAACCCTGATTTTTCCGGCCTGAATATCAGGATCCATATGCAGGGCGATGCACGCGTCAACGTTGGGGTTTTCAAGAATTCCGCTGTCAATCATAGGCTTTGCTCCGCCTCGTGTTTCTTCGCCGGGCTGAAAAATCAGCTTTACCGTACCCGAAAAATCATCTCTAAATTCGTTCAGAACTCGACAGGTTTCAAGTAAAACAGCAGTATGCGCATCGTGACCGCACGCATGCATAACGCCGTCGTTTTGTGAGATATACTGCTTATCCGATACCTCTTGAATAGGGAGAGCGTCCATATCGGCGCGAATCAAGAGCGTTTTATGCTCGTTAGACTCTTTTTCGCCGTCAACCTGAACAAGAACACCCGTTCCGGCTATTCTTGATTCATAATGAACTCCGATGTTGTCAAGCTGAGAACAGATATATTCCATAGTTTTGAATTCTTTAAATGAAAGTTCGGGATTTTGATGAATATGTCGCCTGTTCTCAATAATCAGGCGTTCATCGTTATTTACCTTTTTAATAATTTTATCCATTTATATCACTTCCGTTTTTGAAATATTCATACACGTTTTTGGCCGACCGTTTATCAAGGACAGAAGATAATTCATCATAGCTTGCCTTAGATATTCTCTCTACAGTTATAAACGTGTTAAGAAGCTTTTTTCGTTTTGCCGCACCAATGCCCGGAATTTTTTCGAGCATTGAATAAACGGTCGCGTTTTCGTGCCGCTTTCTGAACGATGTTATCGCGAAACGGTGAACTTCCTCCTGTACCTCGGAAAGAAATCTAAACAGGAGACTATCCGGTTCAATATCAAATTCTTCATCAATATCGGTAAGCGCTCTCGTGCGGTGTTTATCATCCTTCACAAGTCCGTAAACAGGTATTTTCTCACCCAATGTATCCATCAGCATACGAACAGCGGAAACGTGACCCTTTCCTCCGTCAAGCAAGATAAGGTCAGGAAGCGGAAGAAACTTTGCCTTTTCCTCCGCTAAAATTCCGCTTGATATTTGTTCAAGCTCGTCATATGCGCGATTTATACGCCTCGCAATGACCTCACGTGTACTTTCATAGTCATCCGCACCTTCAACTGTCTTTATATTAAACTTTCGATAGTCCTTTTTTGATGCCTTTGCATTCTTGTACACAACGCATACCCCGATGCTTTGTGCACCTGAAATGTTGGAAATATCATATGATTCGATTCTGAACGGAATCGTCGGTAGTGATAAAACCCTTGAAAGTTCGGATAATACATCATTCTGCTGCATTTCTTCGCGGTTACGCTTGAAAATATGCTGTCTGAGTGTTTCTTCGGCGTTTTTATCAACCATTTTAATAAGCTGTGCTTTTTCTCCGCGCTGTGGGACTAAGATTTTGATTTTATGACCCACCCTTTCTGAAAGCCATTCGGAAATGCTTTCTCCGTCAGAAATACTTTCGGGGATAAGAATTTCACCCGGAATGTTGGTTGCGCTATAATAATACTGCTTCATAAATCCTGACAAAATTTCATCGGGACTTGAATTTTCATCTTTAAAGACAAAGTATTCCGAGCCTTGAATTTTACCTTCACGCATATAAAAAATCTGAACACAGCTTTCGAATTCGCCCTTAAACAGGCCGATTATATCGCGATTGTCCTTTCCGACAGAAAGCATTTTTTGCTTTTCGCCAAGCATCTTGAGGCTTTCTATTTTATCTCTGTACCGTGCCGCTTTTTCAAATTCAAGCTTATCGGACTCTTCATACATTCTCGCTTTAAGCTCTTTTATAATAGAATCGTATTTTCCCTCAAGCACCGAGGAAATCTGATCAAATGTTTCTTTATATTCTTCCTGACTGATTTTATTACAGCAAGGCGCAGAGCATTGACCGATATGATAGTAAAGACATGGCCTTGCGTGCTCAAGATTAATCGGAAGCTTCTTGTTACAGCTTCTTACTTTGAAAATGCGTTTAATGGTTTCAAGAGCGTTTCTGACCATCATAGAACTCATGTATGGCCCGAAGTATTTAGCACCGTCTTTTTTGAGCTTTCTTGTCATATAAATCCGAGGATAATCTTCGTTAAGCGTGAGCTTAATATACGGATATTGCTTATCATCTTTGAGAAGTATATTATATTTAGGTAAGTATTTTTTTATGAGATTGCATTCAAGAACAAGCGCTTCAACCTCGGAATCGGTCATAATGTAATCAAAGTCCGCCACATTTTCAACCATAGCAAGCGTCTTCGGAGTATGATTTTTCGAATGAATAAAATATGAGCTGACACGGTTCTTCAGATGTTTGCTTTTTCCGACATATATCACTTTCCCGTCGGAGTTTCGCATTATATATACCCCGGGGCTCATCGGAAGCTCTTTAAGTTTAGCTTTTAAATCAACCATAATCAATTCTCCGTTTCAACATATATAGGTGCGTATAACAATTTAATAAATCTAAATCAGCTAAAAAGAGCACGCCGCTTGTATGTTTACAAACGACCTGCTCTTAACCAAGACATAAATAAAACATCAGAAAGCTTAAGCAAAGTTCGAAGAAATTAATTCCGATAACTCAGCAACAGCTTCTTCTTCATCCGGACCCTCAGCTATAATAGTAATATTCAGTCCCTTAGTTATACCGAGAGATAAAACGCCTAGAAGACTTTTAGCATTAACTCTTCTACTATCATTCTCAACCCAAATGCTTGATTTATACTCGTTTGCCTTTTGTATAAAAAAAGTTGCCGGTCTCGCATGAAGACCCACCTGATTCTGAACTACTACTTCTTTCATATACATAAAAAACGCTCCCCTTTATCGCCATCGTAGACTGTAAGTCGTTCCGCAATTAATAGTATAACTGCTACATTCAATTCTTAATACTATCATACTAAAAAATCGCCAAGAAGTCAATAGTTTTTTTCTATTTTCGATAAAAAATTTTTAATTTTTTGTTCATATTAAACAATTTTTGTTTGTATAAACAAAAATTAATATTTATAAAACAAAATGTTTGGCATATTTAACAATTAAAAATTTAGCAACATAGTAATGCATTCGGGACAGTTGTTAATTAATTACTTGGTAAAAGGAGCAAGTTCATACCTGATAAAATAGCCTTTATCGTGACCGCACACAGGGCATTTATCCGGAACGTTTGTCCCCTCGAATATATGTCCACAATTTAAACACATCCACTTTTCGGATACATCAGAAACAAATAACTTATTTTCGGCAAGAAGATTAGCAAGGAGTTCAAACCTGTCGCCGTGTTCTTTTTCAATCGCGGCTATATTGCGAAAAGTATTCTCAATCTGTGTGAACCCCTCATTTTTAGCCGTATCTGCAAAGTCTTTGTATACTATATCATGCTCCTGGTATTCATTATGATGCGCCGCCTTTAAGAGTTTTTCTACATTGTCATAATTATCAATCGGGTACGTTCCGTCAATTTCAATATTCTCGCCCGAAGCTTCTTTTAATAAATCATAAAAGACCTTTGCGTGTGCCCTCTCCTGGTCGGCAGTAAACTTAAACACAGCTTCAACAACATAAAGGTTGTTTTTTCGTGCATATCCTGCGGCAAAGGTATATCTGTTTCTCGCCTGACTCTCGCCGGCAAACGCCTTGACCAGATTAATCTTGGTCATACTTTTTGAAAATTCCATTGTTCATCCTCCACTTTAAATATTTTAAATTAGTATGTATGGAATTTTCAAAATAATACATAAATTTATTTCGCTCATTATGGGTGATGATGACCGCATCCGCAATCATCATCACAGCACTCTTTATGTGAATGAGTAGATGGTTTCACGTTTTTTGACTTTCCGGATTTATTTTCTATTATCATATCATCTATTTTTAACTCACGATATTCCTCATCCAAGCCTATACACTTACCACAGTTATTGCAAAGTTTAAATGGATTCAGGTCACAATAATCACATTCTCCGCAGTCGTCACAAACCTTTTTTTCGTCTAAAACACACTTCTTTGTTGACATTCTGGTCACTTCCTTTAAATAAGTTAAATTTTATAATTGATAATTAGCTTTGGATTATTTTTCTTCCGCAATGGATTTTATCATCATGACAAGACAATCAACGTCATAGCCGCTGACGATTTCACATCCGCTTCCCATATGTGAGACAGGAAGATATAACCCGCCTGTAGCAACACCTCTTCCGCTGACAGATAGTTTCTCGGAAACAGGTGATGACTTACCTATAAAATTTTGTACGGTAACTTTCTTTTTTTCTGCTATTTCCGACAATCTTGATATAACGCTTTCGTTTGTTATATGACATCCGTCTTTTATCAAAATGCCGCACCCCTTATCAGTTACAAAACTTTTATCGGTTTTGGCACAAATAATCGGGTATGCCTCATCGGGTTTTAGCTCTGTTTGACAAATCACTGCGAAATCGCGGCAAAACGATACTGTAAAGTACAAATCGTTTACACAATCATTTAAATCAGTTAAAACATTTTTTATAATTTTTGTCGAAATTACTGGGGTTATTAAAAATCCGTAAAGTTTATCTCCTTTACGCTTGACACCTGTTTCTAAAAAACAAATGTCACCTGTTTTAACCATATTATCCTCCCATAACTCTATTTTAGATACTGATTTTTCCTTATTTTCATTACGAAATATTCCTACTGATTCACCGTTGAAATAAACTTCTCTGTCACCGAACGACTCAGCGTAATCAGAATTAGCCGTCCTAAAATCTGCTTTATTTTTATCTACACTCGTAATAATTATTTGATTTAGGCTGCATATAAATGGAAATACTATTCTTCTTCCGCTTCCTGATTTGTGAATTATAATATTATCAGACCTGTCGACTTTCATTTCACATTCTGTTTCTTCACAAAACTTAGACAGCTCATTCTTTATTTTATCAAACGTTAAAATTTGGTTTAAATCACTCTTCATATTTCTTTCCCCTTTGAACTCGATAATAATATTTCGATAACTCTGTGTGCTGATTTAATATCATTTTCATTCAATATACACACATCGGTATTTGCGTTTCGGCATGGAACCAAGATTTGTATAACCGAAAAATCAGCATTAACTGACTTTAACGCATCTGCTTCTCTCGCATTGGGACAAGTTGTCACTTGAACTTTTAAGTTAAACCGCTTCGCCGCTTTTGAAATTCTATTGTATATTGTCCGTTCCGTTATTGATGCGTTATCGGGAATTCCGAGGACCGCACCGTTGCCGAGAACAATTTCTTTAGCGGTGTTCACATCAATATAATCTATTATTACCCCAAACTTAGGAGGGGCGATATTTTGTGCCGCCACCTTCATACCACGGGACAGAATTTCGTGCTGAACTGTAAAAAGCCCGTAAACATCGTCACATGAGAAGGTCTTGTCTTTTAAAACCTCAGTCAAAATTGCACATCCTGCTCTTCCGTTAAGTGCCTTTCCGAATATATAATCGCTGCCAAGTCGGCCGAAGTTTATATCAAATGTACATAAATCGCCTATTGTGACATATTTTTCGGCATCTTTCTTTGATTTCGCGCCTATATCAATAAATAGCTTCGATATGTCTATCGGTTTTTCTCTTTCTTCCTTGCCTGTCAGGTGGATTGCTTTAAACGAAATCACGCCGTATATACTTCCGATTTTCACGCGTTTTGATAGAACCGCCGCCGCATCTATTTTCCCTATAGTGCTGAACTTTAAATAGCCATCATCCGTTATATCGGTTATTATAAAGCCAACCTCATCCATATGTGCGGCAATCAGTATATCGTTAGTTTTTTTGTTGTAAACGTGAAGGTTTCCGATTGAATCAAATTTTTGCGGATATTCTTTTAATTCGTTTGAAATACAATCACGAACCTCGTCCTCAAATCCGCAAATCCCGTTTAAATTTGCCAGCCTTTCAATCAATGTCCATTCCTCCCTCTAACGCCTTTATAATAAGCTCTGCTGTGGTTTCAACATCTTCAACGCTTATTACTTCAACATTTGTGTGCATATATTTGAGCGGAATCGAAATAAGCATTGACGGTATTCCGCCGCCCGACACCTGAAGCGCCCACGCCGTTGTTCCGCTGGAATTCGGTGCTACCTCGATCCTGTAGGGAACGGAATCGTTTTTGGCAAGCGCCATAAGCTTTTTTGTATATCCGTAATGCAGATTAGGCCCCCTGCAAATTACCGCACCGCAGCCAAGCGGAAATACACCGGTTTCGTCCTTTGTATCAGGAGTCATTCCGTGAGTAACATCAACAACAAACGCCGCGTCCGCCGAGGATTTTACCGCCCCGGTGAATGCACCGTGAATCCCTAACTCTTCACCAACGGAAAATAAAACTTCAATATTATATTTCAGCTTATCTTTATCGATATCATTTAATACCTTTATAATTGACGCAACGCCCGCCCGATTATCTAAAGCACCGCTGCAAACCTCGTTATCCAAAAGTGTGGTAAATACTGAATCGATGAGGATTTTTGAGCCGATTTTAATTTTAGATTTAAGCTCATCATACTCCATACCCGTGAATATATGAAGTCCCGAATAATTCGCCTTTTCTTCTTTAAAGGTATCATTATTCATTCCCGGGAGAATAATTCCTCTTATATGCTCACTTTCATTCAGAAACTCAACCTCCGAATACGGAAGTATTCTTTCATCAATCCCCCCCGCTTCCGAAAAAAGAACCGTACCGTCCTTGCAAATCTCAGTCACGATAAGACCTATCCTGTCCATATGCGCCTCAAGCAAAATCGTTTTGGCATTGATGTTTCCGCTGTTGATAAAGCCGTAGACATTTCCCGATACATCGGCCTCGATTCTATCGCAGACCCTCGATAGTTCTTTGGAGAGAAATTGCGCAATCTCAGTCTCATTCGAACTGACGCCACCTATTTTCGTCAGCTTTTCTATATACGTTTTTGTGTTCATTTTAGCTCGCTCCTGATTCATTCGTATATAGATAAGTATATCATAAAAGATAAAAAATTACAACACGTAATATTTTAGGATAAGCCTAAATATAATTTAATATAACATCAGAAAATGGGAGGACCAACCAATGGGCATAACTATATCGGACGAACTGAAACATCATATCCTGCAAAACAGAATTAAATATATCTCTGTGCTGGCTGCACTTTTTGTCGGGCTTTTTGCGGGAACACTATTCACTTTAAAAGGCGGATTATCGTCGGGATATGCGGATAATTTTATTTCTATGTACAAGCTTCAGGGTGTGTCACCGTCACATATTTTCGCTTACTCTCTTCTTTCGTATTTAAGGATTATAGCAGTAATCTGGGTTTCCGGAAGATATGTTTTTCTTATGCCGCTTAACCATATACAAATTGCCTCTAAGGGCTTTGGCATAGGTTGTACAATATCATATATGGTTTCGTGTTTTGGCATAAGCGGTGCTGTTTTCAGCTTTTTATCAATGTTTTTTCAAAGCATAATCTTTATACCCGTACTCATAGTCTACTCGGTTTATCAAATAAACTTTTCGTTAGAATACAAAACTGTCAAAAATTCGCCTGCCGCTTTTAAACAAAAACGAAGGATACTTATATCGGATTTAAAAAAACTGTTGCTTATTCTGCTTGCCGTACTCTTGTGTACCTGCATAGAGGCGTATATTGTTCCGCCGCTTATAAAGCCAATTTGTACGAAATTTATGTAAAATAATAAATTTTTTTCAAAAACCCCTTGTCAAATCGCATTGTATTATGTAAAATAGTAATAGTGCTTTGAAATGGGGAAGAATTATGGAAGACTATGAATCTGATTTTCTGAATTATATGCGTGACAAAAGAAAAGCGTCAACAAATACATTAAATGCGTATAAAATCGATATATCAAAGTTCAGCGAGTATATCAAGGACAATTGCGGTCTGTCTTTGGCCGATGTTAATAAGACAACAATATTGAATTATCTTATGGATCTTCAGTCAAACGGAAGATCCCCTGCCACAATATCCCGCACATTGGCATCAATCAGATCGTTTTATAAGTATTTAACCAACTATGGATATATAACAAATGACCCTGCCTATGAACTTCGTTCGTTTAAATCAATCAGAAAATCGCCGCAAGGTCTGAGCAGGTTTCAGATAGAGATACTTCTTTCAATGCCGGAGCTAAAAAAAATAAAGGGTTATCGCGATAAGGCGATGCTTGAGGTTATGTATGCAACGGGTATGCGCGTTTCTGATTTGATTAATCTAAAACTAAGCGATGTTAATCTTGAAGTCGGATATATACTGTCACATAGTGGAACAAAAGAGCATATTATACCGATTTATACCCTCGCTCGCGATAGTGTTAAGGCCTATCTCGATAAGCGAAAAGAAATACCAAACTCGGATGAGACGGAAATATTATTTCTAAACCTAAGCGGACAGCCTCTGTCGCGCCAGGGCGTCTGGAAGATGATTAAATATTATCACAAAAAATCGGGAATAGGGGTTGATATTACGCCAAATTCGCTAAGAAACTCTTTTGCTATACATATGCTTGAAGGCGGCGCTGATATCAAAACCGTTCAGGACATGCTCGGTCATACAGAACTCGTCTCAACAAAAGCATATGAACAGGCATTAAAGGATAAAATGTCAGATGAATATATTAAATGCCATCCAAGGGCAAAGTATTATAGATAAGGGTTTTATAAAATAAAATCTGTAAAATTTGAAAGGAATGATTTCACAAATGAAAGTATTGGTAGTAGGCAGCGGCGGCAGAGAACACGCAATAATTTGGAAGCTGAGTCAAAGCAGCAAGGTTACAAAGATATACTGTGCGCCCGGAAACGGCGGAATAGCGGAACTCGCGGAATGTGTACCGATAAAGGTTATGGAATTTGATAAACTTATCGCATTTGCTAAAGAGAATTCGATTGATATGACGGTTGTTGCGCCCGATGATCCTCTTGCCGCCGGTGCGGTTGACGCATTTGTGGCCGAAGGTCTTCGTGCTTTCGGTCCTAATAAAGCCGCCGCAATAATCGAAGGAAGCAAGGCGTTTTCTAAAGATTTGATGAAGAAATACGGCATTCCTACTGCCGCTTATGAAGTATTTGATAACAGCGGACAAGCCATAGAATATATCAAAGAACGGAATACTTTTCCCGTTGTTGTCAAGGCGGACGGTCTTGCTCTCGGCAAGGGTGTAATCATCGCCGAGGATTTTTCGACTGCCGAAAAGGCTGTTCACGATATTATGGATGATAAAGTTTTCGGAGCGGCCGGCGGAAAAGTAGTTATCGAAGAATTTCTCACCGGACCGGAAATTTCGGTTCTTGCTTTCACCGACGGACAAACACTTAAACCTATGGTTTCCGCACAGGATCACAAGCGTGCTCTCGACAATGACAAGGGTTTAAATACCGGCGGAATGGGCACGTTTTCTCCAAGCAGAATCTATACTCCCGAACTTGCCGATGAGTGTATGAAAAACATATTTATCCCGACTATGAACGCAATGAACAAGGAAGGCAGAACCTTTAAAGGCGTGCTTTATTTCGGACTTATGAAAACTCCCGACGGTGTTAAGGTGATTGAATACAACTGTCGCTTCGGTGACCCCGAAACACAGGTTGTTCTTCCGAGACTCAAAAGTGACTTATACGAAATTTTTGACGCAATCATCGATGAACGCCTGAGTGATATTGAAATCGAGTGGGCAGATAACGCCGCGGTATGCGTTGTTCTTGCTTCAGGCGGATACCCTCAGAAGTACACAACCGGTTATGAAATCGAGGGTTTAAAACAGGCCGAAAGCCTCGGTGCACTCCTATTCCACGCAGGAACAAAGTCAGAAAACGGAAAGATTTTGACCGCCGGAGGCAGGGTTTTAGGTGTGACCGCTCTCGGCAGTAATCTTGACGATGAAAAAAAAAAGGCATAT
>CADBUP010000087.1 GCA_902797885.1 uncultured Ruminococcus sp. | reverse complement strand
GTTATAATAGACGAGGTTGAAAAATATTATCACCTTCCACAGGGGTCGCTCAGAACAAAAAAGCGTTCAAACGATGTTGCATATCCGCGTCACATCGCCATGTATCTCTCGCGGGAGGTGCTTAACGAATCATATCCGAGAATCGGCGAGGAATTCGGCAGAGACCACTCGACCGTTATGAATGCGGTTAAAAAAATCCGCAAAAATCTAAGCGGCGACAAAGAGCTTGCTGAAAAGCTTCAGGATCTTGTTAACAACATACGCAAAAACTGATTACAGACGGTGAGTATATGAAATTAAATGATACTATTGCGGCGATTGCCACACCGAGGGGCTCGGGCGGCATTGCCATTATTCGCATAAGCGGCGGTGATTCGGAGAAAATAGCCTCTGAGATAATCCTTCCGTATAACAACAAAACAATATTTGACTTAGAGAGTCACAAGCTGACCCTTTGCAAAATCTGCGAAAGCGGAAATCCTCAGTATATAATCGACGAGGCTCTTGTTGCGGTTATGCGCGCGCCGAAATCATATACCGGCGAAACAGTTGTAGAGATAAATTGTCACGGCGGATACCTCGCCGCGGACAGAATACTTCGCGGCCTTTTGACCTGCGGCGCAAGGCTTGCGGAAGCAGGTGAATTTACGCGCCGCGCGTTTATTAACGGAAAGACAACCCTATGCGAGGCGGAAGCAATTATCGACTTGATGAACGCGACCTCTGATTCGGGACTTCATAACGCCGCGGTTTCATTAACCGGAAGGCTCGGCGAAAAGATAACGGCTATCCGAGAAAGCGTGCTTGCCTTAGCAAGCCACGTTTCTGCGGCGGCGGACTATCCCGATGAGGTTGACCCGCCCGAATCCGCAGAGCTTATTCAAAGTCTCTCCGCACTTCGCGGAAAAATCAAAAAGCTTCTCGACGGTTTTGACACAGGAAGGGTCCTGCGCGACGGTGTCCGCACCGCAATCGTAGGCAGACCGAATGTAGGAAAATCTTCGGTCTTAAACGCCCTCCTTCGCTGTGATCGGGCGATTGTAACCGACATTCCCGGCACTACACGCGACACAATAGAAGAGGTTATCAGCGTGGGCGGAGTCGCCCTCAGACTTACCGATACTGCCGGCATACGCTCTGCCGCAGATGAGGTTGAAAAAATCGGAATAGAAAAATCAAAGGAAAATATCCGTACCGCCGACCTGTGTCTTTTCGTTATCGATTCTTCCGAACCGATAACCGAGGATGACCGCCGTATTGCCAAGGCGGTCAGCAAAAAGCGTACTGTTGTTCTTCTAAATAAGAGCGATAAACCAACCGTCATCTGCGAAGATGATGTGTATAACGAACTGAATATTTCGCCTGTTGCGATACTTAAAACCTCTGCTCTTAAATCAGAAAACGCCTTTGGTATTGACGACCTTAAAGAAACTGTTTCCGAAATGTTTGTCAGCGGAAAGCTTAATTCCGACGAAGTTTATCTTTCAAATGAGCGTCAGCGTGACTCGCTTCTCAAGGCGGATGCCGCAATAGAGCGCGCCGAAGCCGAGCTTAACTGTGGAATGCCCTACGACCTTTTGTTCATAGACCTGGAGGACGCACTTTCGGCCTTGGGTGAAATCACCGGCGAGACCGTTCAACAGGAAATTGTGGATGATGTTTTTTCGAGATTTTGTGTGGGTAAGTAGACCGATTTTCTTATTATACTTATATTTAAAGGAAGGAATAAAAAATGAAAGACGGTATTACACTTTCGTTTGATTTTATAGATGAATATGTACGATTCACAAAGCCGGAATATATACAGGTGTTTTTGTACATAAAAGCGGCCGCTGCGCGCGGCAAGGCTCTGCCTCTTGCTGAGGATATAGCGAAAGCTCTTGATATTTCCCCGGTTAAGGCGGAATTCATACTTGAATATTGGGCGAGCCGCGGCGAAATTAAGTTTGAAAACGGAACATACAAGTTCGCGGAAAAAAAATCTTCAGATAATAATTCAAAAAGTTCTTCGGTGTCTAAGCCGAAACCGGCCGCTCCCGTACAGGCTCTACCCAAATCTCAGCATATTCGGAGCACAAGACCGGCATACTCGCAAAAGGAAATCAACACCGCGGCAAAAGAGGACAAACAGATTTCCGGTATGTTTTATCAGGCCGAAACCATACTTAAAAAAGCTCTTTCTCCGTCTGAGACCGAGCTTCTGTTTTCGTTTCACGACTGGCTTGGGCTTCCTGTTGAAGTAATTTTAATGCTTCTGTCGTATGCCGCCAAAAAGGGGAAAACGACAAAACGATATCTTGAAACCGTCGCCATAGACTGGGCGGACAAGGGTATCGACAATTTTGAGGCCGCCGAGGCCTATGTTTCCGAACTTGAAGCAACAGATAGTGCCGAAAACAAGGTTCGGTCAATCTTGGGCATATACAACCGCGGTCTCTCCTCGACCGAAAGGAAGTACATAAAGTTATGGGTAAACGAATTAAAAATTCCGACCGAACTTATTTCCCTCGCCTATGACCGAACCGTTGAATATACGGGAAAACTAAGCTGGAGTTATATGGACAAGCTTCTGCAGAGCTGGATAGCAAACGGCTGTACGACTGTTGACGATGTCAAGGCCGCCGATGAGAAATTTTATAAGGCGAACGGCGGCGCATATGTCAAAATAAATCAAAAAGACAGCGGTAAGAAAGCAAAAAACAAATTTAACAATTATGAAGATGGAAATATGGAAAAATATGCGGATTTAGAAGAACAGCTTCTCGATATGATGCTGGACAATGACGATTAAGGGGGTAATGTACTATGGAATCGGCTTATTCGCTTGCCCTTACAGAGCTTGAAAAAATAAGAAAGAAAAACGCTGATGAGCTTGAGCGCCGAAAAGCAGAGGTGCGCAGCGCTGTTCCTGAATTTTCGGATATAGAACATCAGCTCACCGCGTGCGGCGCTTCGCTTGCGCGCTGTGTCTTAAACGGCGGCACAGGGATTGAAATAATAAAACAGCGAATTGCTGACGCACGCCTGAAACGAGCCGAGATTTTAAAGAGGCTTTCGCTTCCCGACAACTATCTTGACGATATATATACCTGTAAGCTCTGCCGAGACACAGGTTATGACGAAAACGGCCACCGCTGTGAATGTCACAGGCGCCTTATCTCAAAATATATCGGTATAAACTCAAATTTGACTGAGACTATGCGTCACCAGACCTTTGGCAACTTTGATTTTTCTTTGTTCGAGAATCAGCCTGATGTGAAGGGTCATCCTGTTATAAAGCTTATTAGAGCGGCGTATAACAAGGCTCTCGAAATGGCTAACACCTTTGAGATAACTCATTCAAATATGTACATCTATGGAAATGCCGGGGCTGGCAAAACTTATCTTTCGTCCTGTATAGCCAACCGTGTTCTCCAGAGAGGTTTTACCGTTTATTATCAATCGGCGTTTAAGATGCTCGATATGCTTGAAAAGCTCAAATTTGGGCGCTATGACGAGGATGAACGCACAAACGCCGAGTATGAAGCAAGGTACTTTTACGATGTAGAGCTTCTGATAATAGATGACGTGGGTACAGAATTTATAACAGCATACTCCTCCGCTGCGCTTTTCGATATCATTAATTCCAGACTGGTTGATGGGAAAAGTACGGTTATTTCCTCAAACCTTACCCCTGTAAAAATGGGAGATATGTACGGCGGGCGAATGCTTTCAAGAATAGCCGGCGCATATACCGCCATTCCCATAGACGGCGTTGATCTCCGTCTGATAAATAAAATTAAATAATAATTAAGGACTGCCTTATGATATGCGGCTTAAAAACATCTAAGCTTTAACCACATCACACGGCAGTCCTATTCTATCTGATTAATACAGGCTGAACCTGTCTCTTTTTAAGCGCGGCGGCAATCGTCGCCGGGATTTGCTTGAAGTCAGCTACAACCGAATTTTCTTTTTCTATACAGTCGTCCTGTCCAAAAGGAACAAGATAAATATTTTTTCTGGCAAGAAGTCTGCCTATATTTACCGCATTAGCGCCAAGACCGTCATTGGTTGAAACGGCTATTATAACCGGTCTGTTATTCCGAAGCTGAGACTTTGCGGCAAGGGTAACAGTAGTATCAGCAATCCCGTTCGCAAGCTTCGCTATTGTATTTCCCGTGCATGGTGCAATAACCAGCGCATCAATAAGCTTCTTCGGGCCTATCGGCTCTGCCTCGGCAATCGTCGTTATTGCCTTTTTCCCACAGACCTTCTCGGCTCTTTCTACAAACTCAGCCGAACTCCCGAATCTTGTATCGGTTTCAGCGCTGTTATTTGAAAAGACAGGTATAACCTCGGCGCTTTTCGATATTTCTTCAAGCACCGGAAATATCTTAGAAAATGTACAGTATGAACCCGTAAATGCAAATCCAATCGTTAGCGTCTTATCCATTATCTACACCCCCAATTCCTCCAATATATTCATTAATGTATCTTTTATTATCCCTCCTGCGGTCCGCGGAGCCACCTTACCGGGAAGCGACAGAGCCCATATCACCTTCCGGTTTAAATCGTCTGCCGTGTCAAAATCTACTCCTCCCGGCCGCGAGGCAAGGTCAATAATAAGTACATCCGGTTTTGTTTTTGACAAAACCTTAAAATTCAAAACCAAACTCGGAACGGTATTGAATATAATATCAAACCTGTCTGCAATCTCACCGATTGCAGCTGTCTGTACTCCGTTCAATCCGTTTGTCTTAATCCATGCAAGGTCACTATATTTTCGCGCAGAAGCGGTTACATCGGCGCCAAGCGCCTTCAAAGCGGCAGACAAGACCTTGCCTATCTTACCATAGCCTATTACAAGGCAGCGGCTTCCGCGAAGAGTATACGGCGTATTTGTCATCGCAACCTGAATAGCGCCCTCGGCCGTGGGAGTAGCATTCATTACAGAAAGTTCCTCCCTCGCCGCATAGTCAACCACCTTAACTCCTGACTCACGACACATTTCTTCAAATACACAGTCCACCTTTCCCGCGAAAATAACTGCATCTTTATCTGCCGAATCTGTCACCTCGCTCAGTAATATCGACGTATTACTAAGTGGCGCGTTTACTGTACTCTTGTTCGTTGTATATGGCATAGGCAATACAATAATATCCGCACCGCTAACGCATTCGGCGGCACTTTTTGAAACCTTTCCCTTAAAGCTCATTTCACCTTTATCAAGGCCGAAAACTCTTACATGATATCCTGCATCCGCGATTTGCGAGGCAGCGCAGAGCTGTCTTTTGTCTCCCCCTATAAATGCAAAGGTCAATAACTTATTCATATCAATCTCCCCTTATAACCAAAGTGCGGACGTCCCGCCTGCTCGGCTGGTTTCATTTCAGAATTTCGGCGGAAGTATTCCGTCTAAATTCTGATGCGCTATGCCTATCCGCACATGTTGAAATCCGTTGCAAGCTCTGCTCCTTGCAGGCAAGGCATGCGCGCTGCTCAGATTTAAAACACCTCTTCCTTACCAATGTATGAATGATATTTCAAAATTGTGAAATTTTTGTACGATAAATCTCTATAAGGCATCCTATGGCACGCAAAAATTTTATATACTAAGCTTGCAGACGAAAAATATTTAATAAGGAGTGATACCATGGCTTTTTGGTACAATATTAACGACAAGAAATACGCTGAAAATGAAAGAAAAAGCTGGCTTCGCGCGTATTGTGAGAAACTTGTAAGCAATCTTCGGACTGAACAAAACACAAAATTCTCATCTCACACAACCGGTGACGCGTACCGCCACAGCGCAGAAGATGTGGATTGCAGCAACAACAAAAACGTTCAGGAAGTGTT
Organism: uncultured Ruminococcus sp.; assembly: GCA_902797885.1. Classification (GTDB taxonomy): domain Bacteria; phylum Bacillota; class Clostridia; order Monoglobales; family Monoglobaceae; genus UMGS1820. The sequence goes on along the minus strand of CADBUP010000087.1, from coordinate 268 downwards.
AAATTCATACTCGGAACAGTTAGACACGATATCGCAAACCGTATCAGGAAAAGTGGACAAAATGACCGGTAAGGGACTGTCTTCTAACGATTATACCGATTCTGAGAAAGCTGAAGTTGCAAAGATAAAAGATAAGGTTGACAAAGTAGAGGGTAAAGGACTATCCACAAACGACCTTACTGACGACTATAAATCTAAGCTCGACGCTCTTAACTCAAATCTTGCCGGAAAGGCAACAAACACTTCCGTTCTTCGGACTACTGTCCCC
>CADBUP010000086.1 GCA_902797885.1 uncultured Ruminococcus sp. | reverse complement strand
GTATAATTTTATCCATGAGATCTTGATCTCCTTTCTCTGATTTTCAGGGAGGTATAGGTTTTAGTGGTAAAACTATTATACCATAAGGAGTTCAAGGTCTCAACTTTCATTTAACTTAACAAAATGAAAATATTGTGGGGGAGGCATACATATGAAGATTATTGCAAGGGCGTATACTGACCTTCCGGAAAAGTTCGGGGTACCGAGACAAAGCGGACTTTCAGAGAAGCTATGCGGAAAGATTGTGTTTGAACCCGAATTTAGAAATCCCGAAGCACTTCGCGGAATTGATGGGTTTTCGCATTTATGGCTGATTTGGGAATTTTCAAAGTTGCCCGAAAATCGGAGAGAATGGTCTCCAACGGTAAGGCCGCCGCGTCTCGGCGGAAATAAACGGGTAGGCGTGTTTGCCACACGGTCGCCGTTTCGCCCAAATCCAATCGGACTTTCAAGTGTTAAACTTGAAGAGGTTCGGAATGAGGATGGCCTCGGGAAGGTTTTATATGTATCGGGAATAGACTTGGTTGATAAAACGCCTATATATGATATAAAACCGTATCTACCGTATGTCGATTGTCACGCTGATGCGACAGACGGCTTTGCGGCGGATACTGTTGATTATTCGATTAATGTTGTGATTAGTGATGAGCTTAAAAATATGCTGCCATCTGCGAAACTTGACGCGCTTATCTCGGTCCTCAGCCAGGACCCGCGACCATCATATCAGAATGACCCAAAACGTGTATACGGAATGAAATTTTCGGGTTATGAGGTCAGATTCTATGTGGATGACGGAACGCTTTATGTAAAAGAAATCACTTCCACGGAGTGATTTTATCACCGTTTACAAGATAGGCGCTGTCGGCGAGAAGTGCAAGAGGTTCGTCTGACCTTGAATCTGAATAGAAATTTTCTATTTTTCCGTTGTATTTTTCATAGAAGCGGCGAACCTTTTCTGCTCCGAAACAGTTGATTCCACTATAAAAACCTGTCTTTTTATCAACAACGGAAGCAATAAGATTTCGAATATTAAGCCGTCTGCATATGGGCTTGAGCAGGAATTCTGGCGAAGCAGAGATAATCACATCATCATCGAGATGTTGATTTTTGTACCAATCCTTAATATTTCCCATATGTTCGTCCCAAAAAATCTTGGTTTCTTTGTCAATATCATCTATTTTTTGAAGAAACGAATACATTTTTTCCTTGAAGTGCGTCTTTGAGCCGTTCTTTGTGATATATGCGAGGTATGGAAGTCCGCAGGAGCACAGAGATAGCACAAGAGAGGGCTTACGTTTTATGCTCCATAAAATAAAATCGGCGGTGCTGTCACCTCTGTATATTGTATTATCAAAATCATATACGTTCATATGGTTTGACCTCTTTTCTTGTATAATTCTAAACTAAACGGCGACTTGTAAGATCAAGTCGCCGTATGGAGCAGGCAACGGGAGTCGAACCCGCAACCACGGCTTGGGAAGCCGTTATTTTACCGCTGAACTATGCCTGCATATATAGTGATGACTGTTTAGGTCATCACTTTTATTTTAAAGACTACTGTTTTTAAGCATATTGTTCATTCGTTCTTCGACCTGCTGTTCTACCTTGCTGTCGTCCTCACTATCATCCGATGAAGAGGATTTCTTGTTGTCCGAGTCAGAGTTTTTGTTGGTCGATTTAACAAATTCACCATTATCGGCTTTCGGGTTGAATACAACAACCTCGCCGACTTTCAATCCCGAAATAATCTGAACGTTTGTTCCGTCTGAGATTCCGTATTTAACACTTACCAAGGAGCAACCCTTAGGAACCTTAACATCAGGATGATCGAGCTGATTGTCAACGGATTCGCTTATATCCTTATCACTTGTATTGTCATCATTCTTGACAAGTACAAGCGCGTTTTGACCGTCTGATTTAAGAAGAGCACTCTGTGGAACAGATGTTGCGCTATTCGCGGTATCAAGTATAACCTTTGCCTTAACCTTCATGCCGGCCTTTAAATCCTCAGGGTCGGTAACAGCGACGGTTACATCGAACATAACCTTTCCGTTTTCATCCGGCTTGCCTTCTACACCAACAGAGCTGACCTCACCCGAGAACTTTGTGTCGGGTATTGAATCGGTTGTTATGGTGACGGATTGACCTTTTTCTATTTCTGAAATGCGGGATTCGTCAACACTAAAGGTAAGCGAAAGCTTACTTGTGTCCAGAATAACCATCATAGGCTTATATGAGTTAGCGTCGCCGACATTGTCACCCGCCTTGTTGTTTTTTTCAATTATAACACCGTCAATCGGTGATTTAACAGTATATGCTTCAAGCTGTTTTTCCGCTGCCTGAACATCGATTTCGCTTGTCTTTTTATCATATTTTGATGTATCCTTGCTCGATGATGCTCCGTTTAGCTTAACGCTTGCGATAAGCTGTCCGCTTGAAACGTTTCGTCCGACAGCTGCGCTTAAAATCGAAACCGAACCCGAAACATACGAAATAATAGGTGAGGTCGAGCCATCGCTTTTCTTTATCACACCAACCCGAGAACCGGCAGCAACATTGCTTCCCTGCTTGATGCTAAGGCTTTCTATTTTGCCTGCGTCGGATGCAATGATTCTTCCGGTGTCGGTCGAGACTGAACTTCCTGAGCCGGAATCACTTGCTTTATTAAGCTCATTCTTCGCGCGTTCAACCGCGAGCTTAGCTTCGGTATCGTCAAGCTTGTATAAAACGTCGCCCGCTGAAACCTTATCTCCGACCTCGTATTTGGATTCGGCAATCTTACCGGATACAAGTGATACAATTTCGTATTTATCACCCGAGGCAAGGACGCCGTCAGCTTCCATAGTACTGACAATATTCTCTTTTGACGCGGCGTATTGAACATAGTTCCTGAGCGGGTTTGCCATTTTTACCGCACCGTAACCGGCACCCGCAATAATAGCGGCAATAAGGATTATGCATATGGCGATGGTCTGAACCCGATTCTTTTTCGCGAGATTTATGAGCCTTTGAAATAAGCCTTCATCACCGGCGGATGAGTTTGTTTCCTCAAGCGCCTCTGAAATTTCCTCGGCGTTTAAAAGCTTTGTGTCTTGAAGCTCATCCTGAGCCCCGAACTCATTTGAACTCGAAACGTTCTCTGATGGAGTATCGTTGTCGGTTCCGACTTCATCGGACTGCTCATCACCATCGAAAAGCACGAAATCCTCCGGCTTTTCGTTATCATTATTATCTTTTCGGAAAAACATATTACAATCTCCATTCTGTCGGCTTATACCGACAAATCTTATATCTCTTAAATTATCTCGTTTATTATATCAGATTTTTTCGGTTTATATGTTAAAAAATTGTTAAATTACTTATACTTTTGTGTTACTAATAAATATAAAGACTGTTTGTGGTAATAATCGTGCACAAGTTTAAATATAATATAGTAAAAAAACACTTGGACAAGGAGATTATCGTATGAAAATTGACCCTGCCATTATTTTTGCCGGACTTATGACGCTTTTTGTGCTATACATAATCTGCCGAATTTTTATAAAACCGATTAAATGGCTGCTCAGATTGATTTTAAACTGTGCCGTGGGATGTGCGGCTATGCTTTTGATTAACCATATTGCGGCACCGATAGGAATAAATTTTGCGATAAATCCGCTTACCGCAATGATAAGCGGTATTCTCGGAGCACCCGGAATGGTAATGACGCTTGTTCTTCAAAGCATCTTATAGCCTAAAACAACTCTGTCGCGCTTTTCGATGTCGCTGATTATTTCAACGTTGCCATAACCGCCGTTTTTCATAAGCGCCGAAACCTCGGCACCCTGATCATATCCTATTTCAAAAGCAAGCAGGCCGCCGTCTTTTACTATGGCGGTTTTAATTATCCTTCGGTAGAAATCAAGTCCGTCGCCTCCGCCGTCAAGCGCAAGCCGTGGCTCAAAGCCGCGAACTTTTTTATCAAGAGTAGCTAAAACGCCGGTTTTTATGTACGGCGGGTTTGAAACGATACAGTCAGCAGCCTCGGAAATGACATCCTTTGTCACATCCATTGAGATAACGGTCACTCTGTCGGAAACGCCGCAAAGCTCTGCGTTTTGCTTTGAAACCTCGAGAGCAACAGGTGAAATATCTGCAAGGAAAACAGACGCGTCATCTATGTATTTCGCAAGGCTGATTCCTATACAGCCGCTTCCGCAGCATAGGTCATATATCAACGGATTTTTTTGGCTGTTAAGCCTGCTTATTACGGCTTCGACCAAAATTTCGGTATCCGCACGCGGAATAAGAACCCCGTTTTTAACCTTAAAGCGAAGCGACATAAATTCACATTCGCCGACAACGTATTGAACGGGTTCGCTGCCTGCGACACGGGCGGCGTATCCGAGTATCTCTCTGTATGCGCTGTCAGAAACCTCGGCATCGCCCAGAATCAGCTGAGTTTTGTTTATGCCCAAAACCTTCATTATTAAAACCGAGGCATCTGTTGACGCTTCAGCGGAGGGGGATAGCATTGAAGTAATCTCAGCACGAAGCTCTCTGATCTTCATATGCGGCTCACCACTTATCCTCTTCTTTGTTTTCGGGTATAACCGCCTTGAGTGCGGCGATTGCAACTTCAATCTGACTGCCATCGGGTTCGTTTGTGGTTATAAGCTGAAGCATCATACCCGGTTTACTTATAATCCGGGTGACGATGTTATCGTATCTTCCGGCAAGTTTAATAATCTCATAAGAGATTCCGGCAACAATAGGAAGAAGAAGCAGACGGAGCAGCAGCCTTGTTATAACCCAGGGAAGCGCGGCGAGCGCGTGTCCAATCAGCGGAATCGCCGCAAACTTCTCGGCATCCCATGGGATGATTGAATATACGAGAATACTTATTATCATAACCAAGAGCAGAAAGCTTGTTCCGCATCTCGGGTGAAGTCTTGATTGAGCCCTTACGTTTTCCACCGTGAGGTCAAGACCTTTTTCGTAACAAAATATCGACTTGTGTTCCGCACCGTGGTACATAAAGACACGCTTAATATCTTTCGTGAGCGATACCAGAAACAAGTATGAGATAAATATTATAATTCTGACTATTCCTTCAACCAGAGTGAGCACAGGAGCGCTTTTTATGACTCCTTTTAAAAATCCGGTTATAAGTGCGGGAAGAAGAATAAACAGCCCCACACTTAAAATTAGTGAAATAAATACAGAGATATAGATGACAACGTTCATCGCTTTCTCTGAATCAAGCTTTTTCTCGAGCCATGCTTCGAACTTCGACGGCTCTTGTTCGGCTGGGTTTCCGTCCTCATCAACGTCGATAAACTGAGCCGAATACATAAGCGATTTAACACCTATAATCATCGAATCTATAAAGTTTACACAGCCGCGTATAATCGGAAGTTTAACAAACTTCCCCGTTCTGACCTTACCGAGGGGCATGTTGTCAATCACTATCTCGCCGTCCGGCTTACGGACCGCGGTAGCAACGTTATGCGGACCGCGCATCATTACGCCCTCCATAACCGCCTGACCGCCTATAGATGTCTTATGTACGGCGCAGCCGTTGTTTTTATCGTTATTTGCCATATCAGCAATCATATCCTTTCTGAATTTCTGTAACATATTTTAGTATATCATATCGCTAAGGATATTTCAATACATATTTTATTAAATTTAATCGGTTTAAATCTTACTTCGGTTCTGTAATCGAAACAATTGCGCTGAGTATCATATTTTCGGTGATTTCAGCCATCTTCCGCGGTGATTCTTTCATTCCGCCGTTCAGCCACGCGTCGCAGATTCCGACGCTACCCATTTCGATAAACTGACAGAGATACCTGAGTTTTACATTATCTTTAATGTTTAAGTCAGAGTATATTCTTGACACATATTTCTCGCGCAGGGTGATTTTAAGCTTGTCAACAAATGCGGCGTCGCCGTTTTTTCCTATCAGGCTTTTGGAAAGAAGGCTGTTATCCGACAGAAATTCAAAAAGCTCGGTCAAAAAAGTGAGAAATGTCTCTTGTTCATAGGAGGGTTCATAATTACTCACTATTTCGTTAAATCGCTCAAACGCCTCGGTCTCAAGCTTGTCAACCATATCATAAACATCGCGGTAATGAAGATAGAACGTTCCGCGGTTAATGTCGGAAAGTTCGGCAAGCTCTCGCACGGTAATGTTTTTAAGCGGCTTCTCTTCAAGTAAGACCGCAAGGCTGTTAATCAACAGTTTTTTTGTCTTTCGTATTCGTCTATCTTCTTTTTTACTTGGTTCAGTCATAAAAATTTCTCCTGTTATTCAACACTAATGATAAAAAATGTTCATTAATATACAAAAGTGATTTAATTGGGTATTGAAATTTTAAAAGATTTTTATTATAATATAAGTAGTATGCTAATATATAATACTCTATTTATGGACAGTTGTCAATTATTTTTCAAGGAAAAGGAAAGGTGAAGAATATGGCATCGAAAAATGGCGGCAAGTCACCGGTTGAAAGAGCGGCGGCATTTATCGTAGATAAACGAAAAGCGTTTTACCTTATATACATAATAGCGATAATATTCTGTTTGTTTTCTTCAAACTGGGTTAAGGTTGATAATACACTGACGGATTATCTGGCGGATGATACCGAGACGCGGCGCGGACTTACCATTATGGAAGATGAATTTACTACTTATGCTACCGCTAAGATAATGGTTGATAATATTTCGTATGACAAGGCGAAGAAACTTTCTGAAAAGCTGGAGGGCATTGACGGAATAAAAGAGGTTGACTTTGATGATTCACAGAAGCATTATTCTGATTCTGCGGCATTGTTTTCGATTACGTTTGACGGAAGCGATACTGATAAGATAAGCGAGACAGCGCTCGAATCGGCAAAGGATATGCTGGCTGAATATGACACATATGTTTCGGCGGAACTCGGTGATACCAAGGCGAATACCATCGCAAAGGAAATTTCAAGGGTTATGGTAATCGTTTGTATCATAATAGTTTTGGTTTTGTTTTTGACATCGAGAACATATATGGAAATACCGACGCTTCTTTTAACGTTTATTGCGGCGGCTCTCTTGAATAAAGGAACGAACTTTATGATGGGAACAATCTCGTTTGTTTCAAACTCCGTTGCGGTGGTGCTTCAGCTGGCGCTGGCTATTGACTATGCCATTATTCTGTGCCACCGCTATACCGAAGAAAGAGAGACAAAAGAGCCGAGAGAAGCTGTTGTTTCGGCATTAACCCAGGCAATCCCCGAGATATCGGGAAGCTGTCTGACCACTCTTTCGGGCTTGATGGCGATGACTTTTATGCACTTTAGAATCGGCTATGATATGGGTGTTGTGCTTATCAAGGCAATATTTTTGAGCATTTTGACCGTGTTTACTCTCATGCCGGGGCTTCTTATGTCATTCAGTAGTCTTATAGATAAGACGCATCATAAAAACTTTGTGCCTGAAATCAATCATTGGGGCAAGATTGTGGTTAAGCTCAGGTACATTACGCCGGTTATATTTGCGGTTTTATTGGTGGTGTCGTTTTTCCTGGCGAATAAGTGCCCATATGCTTATAGCTATAGCCTGCTTTCGACCTTTGCAAAGAATGATTCTCAGATTGCGGATGAGATGATTACCGATACGTTTAAGAGCAGCAATATTTTGGCCGTTCTTGTTCCGACCGGTGATTATGATAAAGAGAAAGAGCTAATCAATGACCTCGGTCAGTATAAGGAAATTGACACTATAACAGGCCTTGCTAATACCGAGGCGCTTGACGGATATACTCTTGCCGACCGCCTTACTCCGCGACAGTTTTCAGAACTCACCGATGTGGATATAGAGCTTGTGCGCCTTCTATATTCGGCATACGCGGTTGAAAAGGAGAATGTAGGCAAGGTAATAGGCGGAATCGATGAATATAGCGTTCCGCTAATCAATATGTTTGACTTTGTGTATGACGAGGTTCAGAACCATACGGTTTCGCTGGATTCCGAGATGGAGAATAAGATAAACGAGATAAACGATAAGCTTTCGGACGGTAAAAAACAGCTCTTGGGTGAGCATTATAGCCGAATTGTGTTAGACCTTAACCTTCCCGAGGAGAGTAGTGAAACATTCGAGTTTTTGGACACACTTCGTTCAGAGGTTAAGAAATATTACGGTGACGATGTTCTTCTTGTCGGAAATTCGACTAGTGACTTTGACCTATCGTCTACGTTCGGTCAGGATAATATATTAATCAGTATATTGTCGGTTCTCTTTGTAATGCTGGTTCTTCTGTTTACATTCTGCTCGGCCGGAATACCAATAATCTTGATTTTGGTTATTCAGGGAAGCGTATGGATGAACTTTTCGTTCCCGTTTATAGAGAACAAGCCGATGTTCTTCCTGAGTTATCTGGTTGTAAGCTCAATTCAGATGGGTGCAAACATCGACTATGCCATAGTTATAACCAACAGATTTACACAGCTAAAGGATGTAATGCCGCCTAAACAGGCGGTAATAAAGGCAATTTCTCTTGCTTTTCCGACAATCCTTACTTCGGGTACCATTTTGGCGGCGGCAGGCTTTATCATCGCTCTTATGTCCTCCGATGCAGCGATTTCATCAATAGGACTGAGCCTCGGCAGAGGTACCTTGATTTCGATAATACTTGTTATGGGAATCCTGCCCCAGCTTCTTATGCTTGGTAACAGTATAATTGAAAAGACATCATTTAAGGTTAATATGCCGGTTAAGGGCTTGAAAAATAACGGAAAGACCGCGATTGACGGACGAATTTACGGATATATAAACGGTCGTGTCGAGGGTACCTTCCACGGAACGGTGGAAGGAAGTGTTGATGTGAATATTGTCGGAGGAGGAACGAATGATTCCTTGAAAGCCGAAGGCGGCGAAGCCTCATCTGAGGGCAATGATACATCCGATATTGAAGCTGAGAATAAGGAGGAAGACAGCAATGAGAAAGTTTAGGATAACTTCTTATATTCTTTTGATAATTATGCTGATGACATTTACTCTCTCTATTATCTCGGTTGTTTCGGCAGATGATAATACGGTAATAGTTTCATCGGCGGATGATTTGATTCTGCTTGCGAAAAACTGTACGCTTGATACCTGGTCGCGTGGTAAGAGGGTAATCCTAACCGATGATATTGACTTAAAGGATAAGGACTTTAAGTCAATCCCGACGTTTGGCGGAATATTTGAGGGTAACGGTCATAAAATCTCGGGATATACATTCAGCGATTCCGGTTCGAATATTGGATTTTTCAGGTACATCCAGGAGGGCGGACGGGTCAATGACCTTCATGTTTCAGGCTCGGTTCAGCCGGGCGGAAGCAAGAATTTTATCGGCGGTATTGCCGGAAATAATTCGGGAATAATTTCCGGCTGTGAATTTGAAGGTACAGTCAGCGGAAGTTCGGCGGTTGGCAGTATTGCGGGTGTCAACAACGAAAATGGCCAGATTTTATATACCACGTCCTCGGCCGCGGTAACGGGAGAAAAGCTTACCGGAGGCGTCGCCGGAAAAAATCAAGGCTTGATTCAAAACTGTTCAAACAGCGGAAATGTGAATAATTCTGAATATACAAAAAAGAATGACTTATCAAATATAGATGTTGATATTAATTCGGCGCTTGAAAACGTTGAAACAAAAAAAGATGAAGATAAAGGTGAAGAATCACTCCTTCCATCGTACACCGATATAGGCGGCATTGTCGGCTTTACCGACGGCGTAATTCAAGGTTGTAAGAACTATGGCAATGTTGGATATAAGCATATGGGATATAATGTCGGCGGAATAGCGGGAAGGCAGTCGGGATATATAATCGGCTGTGAAAATCACGGTTCGGTTTTCGGAAGAAAGGATGTTGGCGGAATTGTCGGTCAGGCAGAGCCGTATATCTTGCTTGACGTGACTGAGTCTGCGCTTAAAAACCTTGATTCAGAGCTTGATAAGCTTCAGAAAATGGTGAACAATTTTACCAACGATGCCGATATCACAAACAATGATGTTTCGTCTCAGCTTAAAAAGCTGTCGGGATCAGCGGGAAACGCAAGAGATAATGCCAAGAATATGATGGATAGCCTGTCCGATTATATCGAAAACGACGTTACAGGGTTCATAAACGACAATATTGCTGAGATAAACGCAAAGGCGGCTGTGCTTACCGACGCGGCGGACGACATGCGCGAGGTGTTCGATAAGCTGAGCGCTGTCAGTGATAAAACAAAGTCGGCGGTTGACGATATTACCGCTGCTATCGATATGATAGAGATAACGCGTCCCGACCTTGACGAAGCATATGATGAGATGCAAAAGGGCCTTAGTGATATTGCCATTGCGAGCAAAGGCTTATCCGATGCGTCAAAGTATGCCTCAAAGGCTCTTTCGAGTCTTCAGGATGCGATTGTCATAAGAGATTATGACGGTATGAAGAAGGCTCTTTCGGATTTAGATGCCGCTATAACTCAGCTTTTACAGTCAAAGCAGGACGCAAGTGCCGCGATTAATAAGATAGCCGAGATTATATCACAAAATCCGAAATTCTGGATGGACGACCAGGCGAAACAACAGATTCTGCTTGGTTTGCAGGAAATTGCTGCGGCGGAAAAAAGGTCGTTGGCGGCCGGCGATACTGTTAATAAGTCAATAAAGACAATCGTAGAAAATGTTCAGATAAGCTTTGACAATATAAGCGATGGAATAGGTTATATGCAGGATGCCTGTGATGAAATTGCTTTCGCAATGAAAAGACTGAGCCGCGGTGTAGGATATGTCAGCAACGCCTTGAACGCTTCGCACGATACGTTAAAAGAATATATTGATGACGAGAGTGATAAGGTTGATAAGATTTGTGATAAACTGAGTGACGGCTCAAAGACGCTTTCGGAAGTTGCGGATGATATGGGAAGTATTTCCCAGGATGTTTCTGATACATTAAAAAGAATCACAGATGCGGGGCCGATAAACTTTGTTAAGCTGAATGATGAGTATCATATGTCAAGCGATGGGCTTTTCGACAGTCTGAGTCAAATTTCGGATGAAATCGGCAAGATAGAGGATACGGTTAAAAACGGCGGCGATAATATGACTTCGCATATTAACAAGATAAGCGAACAGATTAACGTGATTTTAAGACTTTTCACCGATGAGGCGAAGCGACTTGATGATAAAGCTTCAGATTTTTCGATATCAGAGCTTATTACCGATGTTTCGGATGAAGATATAAATAACACGAAACAGGGAAAAATCGACAGCTGTACCAACTATGCATCGATTGAGGCTGACAGGAACGTTGGAGGTATTGCCGGAACAATGGCGATAGACTATTCGAGCGACCCCGAAGAAGATATAGAAAAACCCGATGCGCTAAACTTTACTTATAAGACCAAGGCCGTGCTTCAGAAGTGTATAAACAGCGGAAGTATACTCGGAAAGAAGGATGATATAGGTGGAGTTTGCGGACGTATGGATTTGGGAACGATTTTTAACTGTGAGAATTATTCTCAAGTAAAGAGCGATACCGGAAGCTATGTCGGCGGTATAGCCGGTTACGGCAACTCTTCAATCCGAAAGAGTTACTCAAAGAGTACGGTTGAAGGCGATCGGAGCATAGGCGGTATAGCCGGCAAGGCAGATGTAATTTCGCTTTGCTATAGCATAAGTGATGTTAAGGGAAGCGAGGCTCTCGGAGCTATTGCGGGTGAAGCAAAGGATAATGACGGGGTCAGAAGCAGCTTCTTTATCGACAAAGAGGTTGGAGGTATAGATTCGATAAGTTATTCAAAACATGCCGAACCAATCACGCATGAAAAGCTCTCGGAGATTTCAAATGTACCATTGAGATTTTCGGGATTTACAGTTAAGTTTGTTGCAAACGGTGAGATTCTTGAGACACGCGAGGTTGAGTACGGAAAGCCGACGGCTATGATAAAATGCCCGGATATTCCGCCGACAGATGATTGTTTCGGCGTATGGCCGGATTTTCCGACTGAATATGTAAATTGTGATATAGAGCTTGAAGCAGAATATAAGCATTGGATAACAATGATTTCGAGTATTGAAACAAACGAGCGCGGAACGCTTTCACTCGGACTTGCGGAGGGAAAGTTTACTGATAAGGCAACGCTTCACGTCCAAAATTCAGATGACGCGCCCGCTGTACAGCCGAAGCTTGAGGAGAGTGAGGTTGTGTGGACGGTAACTCTTAACAATGCTGAAATAGGCGACGGAGAAAATGTTCCTATCAGACTTCTGAATGAAGAAAAGGCAAAGTATACCGTTTGGCAAAAGACAGACAACGGATGGGAAAAAATTTCGGCTAAGTCCCGCGGAAAGTATATTACGCTTGATATGCCCGGAACAGAGGCGACCTACTGTATACTATATACTCCGACTAAGGCTTCGGTATTACTTATAGTGATATGTATAGCGGCGGTAGTCGCGGCCGGAATCGTAATCTTCCTTGTCAGAAGAAGAATAAAGATAATTATTAAGCATTTTATGAATAGAAATAAGGCTCAATAACACAAAAGGGTGCGGCGAAAAGCCGCACCCTGAGCGTGTCGATAAACTCCGATAAACGAAAAATTTCATTTTTATTAAAACGCCGTCCCCGGATTCCGCCATGCCTACCGCGGCG
>CADBUP010000085.1 GCA_902797885.1 uncultured Ruminococcus sp. | reverse complement strand
GCGAAAAATTTCATTTCCTTGCCGCCGCGGTGGGCATGGCGGAATCAGGGGACGGCGTTTTATTAAAAATGAAATTTTTCGTTTATCGGGGTTTATCGACACCCAAAGGGCAGGGCGAAGCCCTGCCCTATTTAAAAAGGTTCTTATTTCTCGTCGTTCCAGGAATACATCTTACGAAGTTCCTTACCAACCTTTTCAAGCTGATGTTCAGCCTTGATTCTTCTCATTGCATTAAAGTGCGGACGGTTAACCGCATTTTCTGCAATCCAGTTTCTCGCGAAGGTACCGTCCTGAATCTCGCTCAGAACCTCCTTCATTGCCTTCTTTGTGTCCTCTGTGATGATTCTCTTACCTACTTCATAGTCGCCGTATTCAGCTGTGTCAGAAATTGAATGACGCATCTCAGTGAAGCCGCCGTGATAAATAAGGTCAACGATAAGCTTCATCTCGTGGATACATTCAAAATAAGCATTCTGAGGGTCATAGCCTGCTTCAACCAGGGTTTCAAAACCTGCCTGCATCAGGGCGCAAACACCGCCGCAGAGAACCGCCTGTTCACCGAATAGGTCTGTCTCTGTTTCCATCTTAAACGTTGTCTCCAAAACGCCCGCACGGCTTCCGCCGATACCCGCCGCATAAGCAAGGGCAATATCCATAGCGTTACCCGAAGCGTCCTGATATACAGCCGCAAGGCAAGGAACACCCTTACCGGCAACATACTCGCTTCTAACCGTGTGACCCGGACCCTTAGGAGCAATCATGATTACATCTACATCCTTAGGAGGAATAATCTGCTGGAAGTGAATATTGAAACCGTGTGCAAAAGCGAGAACCTTACCGGCAGAAAGGTTCGGCGCGATGCTCTCTTTATAAAGCTGTGCCTGCTTCTCATCATTAATAAGAATCATAATAATGTCCGCCTGTGCAGCTGCCTCTGCCGCTGTGTATACTTTGAGTCCTGCTGCTTCAGCAACAGCCCATGACTTACTTCCGTGATACAAGCCCACAATGACGTTTACGCCGCTCTCCTTCAGGTTGAGCGCATGAGCGTGTCCCTGACTTCCATAGCCGATTACCGCAACAGTCTTGTTGCTGAGTAATCCTAAATTACAATCGTCTGCATAAAAAATCTTAGCCATTTTTTATTCCTCCATTTTATTTTTTATATAATAATTAAATTTAATTTTTTATCCTCTCAAAAGGCCGGTAAGTCCGGTTCTGACCAAATCTTTAATTTCATACTGCTCCATCAAAGTGATGAAAGCATTAATTTTGTTCGGTGCACCGGTGAGTTCAGCCGTCATAAAGTCGGGCGAGATGTCAACGATGTTTGCGCGGAATACATTGCATATCTGCATAACCCCCGCCATATCCGAAGCGTTTACCTTGACCAGAACGTGTTCGCGCAGAACAGCATTATCTGAATCAAGAATTGTTATATCCAAAACATCAATCAGCTTTGAAACCTGATTAACTATCTGAACCAATGTATCGTTATCGGTGCTTGTGACAACCGTCATTCTCGAAATATCCGGGTTCTCGGTCACACCGACCGAAAGGCTTTCTATATTATAGGTTCTGCGCGAAAACAAACCCGAAACACGGTTGAGCACACCCGCGTGATTTTCAACCAAAATAGATAAAACGTGTGTATTGTTATTCATATCAGACAGCCTCCTTACTTCTCGTTTATTTCAAGAATCGGTTCTTCAATCGAATGTCCCGCCGGAACCATCGGAAGAACAAAATCATCCGGGTCGATTACACAGTTGATAACCGAAGGCGTATCCCTGTGAGAAACCGCGTCACGCATAGCCGCTTCAAGCTCTTCTTTGTTTGTCGCGGTATAAGCGTTTGCACCGAAACCTCTTGCAACCATTTCATAATCAGTCTTTTTATCAAGCGTCGTGTTAGAGAAACGCTTTTCATAGAAAAGATTCTGCCATTGTCTTACCATACCCAAAACGTTGTTGTTGATTATTACATCAATAACGGGAAGGTCATACTTTGCGGCTGTCGAAAGCTCTTGAAGATTCATATGGAAGCATCCGTCACCGGTGATATTCACTACAACATAATCGGGATTGGCAAGCTGTGCGCCGATTGCCGCACCGAGGCCGAAGCCCATTGTTCCGAGACCGCCGGAGGTTATAAACTTTCGCGGACGCTCAACCATAAGATACTGAGCCGCCCACATCTGATGCTGGCCCACATCGGTTGTTGCTATCGAATCGCGCCCTATCGCTGCATTTATCGTTTCCATAACCACCTGAGGTGTAAATTCACCCGTGTAAGGATGATGGATGGGATATTCCTTCTCCCATTTATAAATTTTATCGAGCCACTCGGTATGCCTGCACTGTTTTACTTCCTTTGTCAGTCTTTCAAGAACAGCCTTCGCATCACCGACGATACTTGCATCGGTTTTTATATTTTTATTTATTTCGGCACGATCCGCATCTATATGTATAACCTTTGCGTTCGGTGCGAAGGTCTTTACATCACAGGTAACCCTGTCAGAGAATCTTGCGCCTATTGCAATGAGCAGGTCACATTCGCCGACAGCCAAAGATGTCGTCTTTGTGCCGTGCATCCCTATCATACCGGTAAAGTTCGGGTCAGAGGCCGGAAAAGCGCCGAGACCCATAACCGAAAGGGTAACAGGACTGTCAATCTTGGCTCTGAAGGCTTTAAGCTCTTCAGAAGCGTCGGCCGAAATAACACCGCCGCCGGCATATATAAGCGGACGCTCTGCGTTATTGATAAGTTCTGCCGCGGCCTTAAAGTCCTCATCAGAGCCTTCAACCTTTCGCTCGACCGTTATGTTCTGGGTTTCATAGGCATATTCACACATCTGTGCGGTCGCGTCCTTTGTTATATCGATAAGAACGGGGCCGGGTCTGCCGGAACGTGCAATCTTAAAGGCCTTTCTGATTGTCGGGGCGATTTCCTCCGCACTTTTTACCAAAAAATTATGTTTGGTGATAGGCGTCGTCACACCGACTATATCAACCTCCTGGAAAGAATCCTTACCGAGAAGAGCGTTCGTAACGTTACACGTAACAGCGACAATCGGGACAGAATCCATCATCGCCGTGGCGATTCCCGTAACAAGGTTTGTAGCACCCGGACCGGATGTCGCAAAGACGACACCAACCTTGCCGCTTGTTCTCGCATATCCGTCAGCAGCATGCGCCGCCCCCTGCTCATGAGCAGTCAGAATATGCGTAATTTTATCAGAGTATCTGTATAGCGAGTCATAGATATTTAGGATAGAACCGCCGGGATAACCAAAGACAGTATCCACACCCTGTTCAAGCATACATTCAATTACAATATCAGCACCGGTCAATTTCAACGTGCTACACTCCTTCCTGAAAAATGAACAATAATATAGAAAAAGAACAAGCTATTTAAACCGATAATCGAATCAGTATAAAACTCATTCGGTTTAAACTTGTTCGTTTAATTATATATCAACAGGCGCGCTGTGTCAAGAGCGCGCCCAAATAAAATTATACAAAATTTATCCATAAAACAAATAAAAATATGTTATTCGCCCGTATTCACAAGTTTTTTATTCTTCGTGGCTGTCACCGTTTTCATAATTTATTACTACACCGGGCTGAACATTATAAACAAACACATTATACGATACCCCATCGCCGTTATCCTCAACGGAAAGAGCCTCCATCTTTACTCCGTCTGCCACAAGGTTGTTTCCTTCAAATATCGGTGTGACCCTATACAGAACGTGGTTATCCGTCTCTTTTATATAGTCGGCAACCATATTCTCAAACGGAAGCATTCCGACAGTATTCATATAGCGTGTTCCCGTTATCAGATTTTTTTTATTTGCATTTTCGGCGGTAAGTTGATAACCGATTAAATGACAACGGTTATACAAATACTTTCCGTCAACAAAATCATATTTGACCGAGTGCCATCCCGTCGGCTTGACGCTTCCAATCTTACCGCGTTCTTCGTTCGGCATAAGATCCCTCCCCACGCACGCATAAGCCACACCGCATCGGCCGAGTTCATCAAGGTCGCTATAGATTTCAAACGAATCCGTCGTCATATCCGCGTCCGTAAATTCAGGGACATTTCCGTTGACCTCGACATACGCCTCGCCGCTGTAAGCGGGAATCTCCCGCGCCCCGGCTGTTCCCGCTCCGTTATCATTATTTATCGGAATCGTACACGCCGGAGCCGCAATCATCATATACAGCGCCATAAGAAGCCCTGCCGCTCTTTTTATCATCTTTTATACACCTCTCTTGTAATCTTAGGGTGCGAATTTCCCTCAAAATCAATACTTTCAATCAGAGTCATTTTTCTGTAATCTACATCCGCCTTAAAATCGGTCGGGTACACCCTGTTCCAATGATAAACCGTTACTTCGTCAATTCTGTCCAAATAATCGGAAAGCAATACATTTTCAGCAAAACAAAAATCATCGCTTTCCGCAGCATCCATAAAATCGTTTTCAACAATAACCGCCGCTTTATCATCAAAAAGAGCTGCGGAATATTCATTTATATACAGCTTTTTTCCCTCTGTCAGCTTCAATATATCTGAAATCACCGCTTTGTCGCGGCTCTGCCGCCGTTTATTGAACATAAGTCCGTCATTGTCATCGACACAGATAATCAATCTCATTCAAATCACCTATTTTTAGGAAAGACATTCAAGAAGTCCTTCGATATTTTCATCCGAATATTCTATCTCAAGCGAATACATCCGCGCCGCTTCAATTAAAAACGGAACGTCCAACCTTTCATCCGCTGATACCGCATAAACACCGACCGCACAGATAATGCGCATACTCAAGACGGCAAACGCCGCCCGCTCATAGAGTCTTCCGTCATATATTCCGTCACTCAGATGCCTGAGCACAAAATAGACAAGAAGCTGTTCAAGTGCCGCGGCAATTTTGCCGTCTTTCATTTTACAATCGACAAATTCTTTATCAGAGAGCTTGTTAAGCTTGTTTGTCCACTCATCATCAAGCCTTTCAAGCCCTAAAAAAACCTCCGCCCACTCACCGAGAGACTTATCGGGAAGGTCTATCCCGAAATTTTCAAACAAGCCCTCAATCCTGTCATCTATGCTCAATTCCCGATTCTGAAGAATCTTGAGAATACTTTCCCTAAGCTTAAAGAACATATCCTCCTCTGCACTTTCGGTCTCAGCTTCAGCCTCACCGCAGACAGCAACAAGCTTCGTCTTTTCTGCGCGTGTCAAAATCAGCTCCGCCGCTGTCTCACAGCATAGTCCAATACCAACCTCCCCACGCGAATCGAAAAAATTTTTGTATCTCGGATGAGCCGCACAGATTTCACAGAGTGAATCCTCACCGAGATTGATTATAATGTCACACAGGTTGTTTGAGTTAAGAAACGGACAACGCTCACCGTCCGCTAAGACAAAATGCGCCGATCCGTCTTCAATTATAATTCCGTCTTTCAACCTGCTTCCGAAATCATCGCCGACCGCCGAATACTTCTTATATGTGCTCTTGTCTATATCAATTTCCCATCCGATACAGCAGTTGTGGCGGCACCGAGCCGCCACACACTTAAATTTTCCGTAATAATCAGGTGCGTATATTCGCATTTTAATCTCCCGTTTTATTGAACTGTTATTTATCGTTTTTTACCGCTTTGGATTCGCTTACCACTTTGAATCCTCATTAAAGAACGGCGTTCCTATAAAGCCGACCTGCTTAAAATCTTCAGGATTATGTCTGATTATATAATCTATGTATGACTCAACCATAAGTGCGGTCAACCGATAACCCGCGGCATTTAAATGACCTGCAAGGTAAAAATTCTTCTTAAATTCATCATCATAATCGGGCGCATACTTACAAAAATCAAGTACATAACAGTTATCAAAAAGCTCTGCCATTCGGTGAATAAGCTCGTTATGCTTTTTATATAAATCCTTGCGTTTATCATCACTTTGCGGCTCATACGGCATCGTCATAAGGAAGAACTTTGCCTTTGGCTGATTCTCTTGGTATCTTTG
>CADBUP010000084.1 GCA_902797885.1 uncultured Ruminococcus sp. | reverse complement strand
TTATGAAATCATACGCCGCGGATAACAAAAACGTATTTTTAAAGCTGAGGCTTCCGAACAGTATCCCGTATATATTCACAGCTCTAAAGGTAAGTGTTCCGTCAAGCGTAATTACCGCGCTGGTCAGCGAATACTTTGCCGAATACCGCGCAGGGGTGGGGCGGCAAATCCGTGAAAACATTCTTATCGCACAGTATTCAACGGCGTGGGCGTATATTGCGGTTGCTTGTATTATCGGAATTACCCTATTTGTATTGCTTTTAGCAATAGAGAGTATATATTTAAGGAAAAGAAATTCATAACAGCTTTTCTTTAATTTATATAAATATTTAAACGTAAAGAAAGAAGGAATTACAATGAAAATCAAAAAACTATTAGGAATGTTAACAATAATAGCGTTGATTGCAACAATGTTCAGCGGCTGTGGAAGTCAGGAAAAAACGTCAAGCACGGACGCAACAAAAGCAGAGATGACGGACGAAGAACGTATTTTGTCTGCGGCAAAGGACGGCAAGGTCGGAAACTGGGGCCTCGGAAACGAATATGAAATTCAAGCGCTTTTAACCAAGTACGGTCAAAGTACGGACTATCTTGTACAGTCGTTTGACATGGATGGGTTTGACGACGGTTCTATTACTCTTGCTTCGGCAATGACCTACAATGAGCTTGGACTTGTTGTCAATGATTATGAGGGCGGCTATGGTTACGGCGATAAGGTCGGAACAATAGATATGAATGACCAGGGCGTTGCAATGCTTGAAGATAATATCTTTTGTTCCAAAGAATTTGCAAAGAACAATCCAAATACTGTTAAAGCGTTCATAGCGGCATCACTTAAAGGTTGGGAATACGCTTGCGAGCATCCCGACGAGGCGGCACAGATTGTCTTTGAAGCAGGCTCGTCAGTATCGACAGACCATCAGAAGTATATGGCGAAAGAGGTTGCTAAACTGATTAAAACCGACACAAAAGGTAACGCTGTTTCGGACTATGGCAGGATGGATGAAGAAGCAATGCAACAGACGCTTGACCTTGCTAAGAAGTATATCAAGTTAGATGATGCTAAAGCAGCGGAAAAGCTCAGTTCTCTTACATTGGATGATATTCGAGATACTTCGTATCTTGACGGAGCGAAGAGCAACGATTTTGGCACACCGGAGAAGAAGAGTGTTTCGATTCAGCTTAAATGGCTGCCGCAGGCACAGTTTATGGGATATTTCGTGGCAAAGGCAAAAGGCTATTATGATGAGGTCGGCTTAAGTGTCGATATCGTTTCGGGCGGCGGCGACATCGGTGAAACAACAGCGGTAAACAATGGTACTGTTGATTTTGGCGTAACGTGGGTATCGAACTTAATTTCCGCAAACTCAGGCGGTATGGATTTACTTGAAATAGCTCAGATTTATCAAAGGTCGGGACTTGTACTCGTTTATAAAAAGTAAGGAGGATGCGTTATGGATTTACTTATAAAAAACGGAACGGTTGTAAACGGCTCAGAGAGTTTTAAAGCCGACATAGCCGTCCAAAACGGAAAAATAACACAAATTTGCGCCGATATTGCGCCGACAGCAAATGTTAAAGTTGTCGATGCTTCCGGGAAGCTTGTACTTCCCGGCGCAATCGACGCACACACTCACCTGGCTATGCCGTTCGGCGGAACAATCTCATCCGATGATTATTTCGCCGGAACAAGAGCGGCGGCGTGCGGCGGAACAACAACGGTATTTGACTTTGTTCTCCAGGATTTCGGCGAAACAATGGTGGACGCGGTAAAACGCCGTGATGCAATGTGTGCACCGGTCGCGGCGGTGGATTATTCCTATCATGTCGCGGTAAAGGATGTCAGCGGCGGACTGCTTGATTCAATCGAGGACGCAGTCAAATTCGGAGTTCCGTCATTTAAGGTGTTTATGGTATATGACTTTGGCGTTACAGACGGAGTTTTTTATAAAGTTCTTAAAAAAGCAAAGGAATGCGGGGCGCTAATAGGCGTACACGCGGAAAACAACGAAATGGTAAACACTCTTACCGCCCAGTACCTCAGCGAAGGCAAGACAAGTGCATGGTATCATTATATGTCACGCCCTGAATTTGTTGAAGCAGAGGCGGATATAAGAGCAATTCAGTGGGCAAAGGCTCTTGACGCACCATTGTATATCGTACATCTTGCAAATAAGGACGGTGTAAAAGCGGTAACCGAGGCAAAGAATCAAGGGTATAAAATTTATGCCGAAACCTGTCCTCAATATCTTGAATTCACCTGTGATGTGTATAAGCGAGAGGACGGCAGAAACTTTGTCTGCTCGCCGCCGATGAAGGGTGAGGAAAGCAGACAGGCGCTCTGGGAGGCAATCAAACGGGGCGATATTGACACAATCGCAACCGACCATTGCCCGTTCCAGTCCTACGAAAAGGATTGGGGCAAGGATGACTTTACAAAAATCCCGAACGGCTGTGCCGGTATCGAAAATATGTATCCGTATATGCTTTCCGCCGCAAATGAGGGTAAAATCACATATGAAAAGACTGTCGAAATACGCTCCGAAAATCCGGCGAAAATCTTCGGCTGTCGCGATAAAGGCAGTATAGCAGTCGGGAAAGACGCTGATATTGTCATTTACAATCCGAAAACGGAATTCACAATTACCAATGATAAAATGCACTCCGACTGCGACCATACAATTTGGGAAGGCGTAAAGCTAAAGGGCTATCCTGAGCAGACATATTCACGCGGCAGACTTGTATATGACAAAGGTAAGTTTGTAGGAGAATCCGGCTGGGGTAAGTTCGTAAAGTGTAAATTATAAAACTAAAATAACGCAATCAGAAAAGAGTTGATTTAAAATGAATATACGAGATGAATCGGCAAGATGCCTCTTATGTGCAAACGCAAAATGTACAGAGGTTTGTCCGAACGGGTTTGACCCGGCAAGGATGATAAGGGCAGTAAGATTTGACAATGCACGGTGTGCCGCAAAATATGTAAATACAGATATTTGTGCCGTCTGTGACGGCAAATGCGAAAGAGAATGCATACACCCGGATTTTCCAATACGAATCCGTAAAACAGCGTCAGCTCTTCCTGCTTGCGAATATACTGATAAGCCGAGCCTTGAAATTGATTTTATGGGAATTAAATGTGAAAATCCATTTTTTCTGTCATCGTCCATCGTTGCAGGAAATTATGAAATGTGCGCAAATGCGTTCCGAATGGGTTGGGCAGGAGCTGTTTTTAAGACAATCGGTTTTATAAAGCCCGATGAAACCTCGCCAAGATTTGATGCGATTAGAAAAGAGGGAACACCATTTGTAGGCTTTAAAAACCTTGAGCAGATTTCCGATCACAGCCTGGAGGAGAACCTTTCGTACTTGAGGCGTCTAAAGGACGACTTTCCGAATAAAGTTATAGTCGCGTCTATTATGGGAGAAACCGATGAAGAATGGACTGAACTTGCAAAGCTGGTGACGGACGCCGGAGCGGACATCATTGAATGTAACTTTAGCTGTCCTCAGATGGTGGACGAGGGACTCGGTTCGGATGTCGGCCAAAATCCGGATTTGGTGAAGTGCTATACGGAATGTGTAAAAAAAGGATCTTCCCTCCCGGTGCTTGCAAAGATGACGCCGAATATAGGCAATATGGAAGTTCCGGCAATCGCCGCTGTTAAAGGCGGAGCGGACGGCATCGCGGCAATCAATACAATAAAAATGTATTTCCGGATTTGACCTTGAAAATATGCAGCCGTACAATGCGGTAAGCGAAAAAACATCGGTATCAGGTTATTCGGGAAAAGCGGTAAAACCGATAGCGTTAAGATTTATTTGTGATATGTCGAAATGTAATAAGCTAAACAATGTACCTTTAAGCGGCATAGGCGGTATCGAAACATGGTATGATGCGGCGGAATTTATCGCTCTGGGCTATTTACATACGGAAATCGACAAACTCGGCGTTAATGATTTGGTTTACACTACCGGTGAGGTTGTATGCCACCCATGCGTACATACTTGCGTTCCCGATTACTTTGACTTTTCGTTTGACTCCAGACACGAAAAGCCGGAGGTTCTTGAAAAGGTGCTTGATATTGTTAAAAGCTGTGCAGACAAGGAATGGGCAGGCTGTAAGTGTGAGGTTGAAAAAGCTTGGAATCGTGATACTGTATATTGGGATAAAAAGCTGGTCGGTTATGTAAAAGAAGCGTGTGAGGAAGCCGGAATCAGGCATCAGTACATTCATTCCGGTGCGGGGCATGATGCACAGTTTGCTTCATACATGCTTCCGACAACAATGATTTTTGTTCAGTCAAAGGATGGCCTTTCGCATTGCGAACCCGAATTTTCGAGCGTAGAGCATTGCACCGAAGGTGCAACGGTTATGCTTAATGCGGTCTTAAAGGCAGACAGCGAATAAAGGGGTGGCGAAAATGAGCAAGGAATTTTTGGCTCCGAAAAAAATTATAACCGGTAAGGACGCGATTAAAAATTCAATTAAGTATCTTGTTACAATGGGGAAAAAACCGCTTATTGTAACAGGACGGATTGTATCAGAGCTTGAACCATTTAAAACGCTTACAGGCGGACTCGCCGAACAGGGGTTAGATTATACCGTGTTTAAAGATATTACGGGAGAGCCGACAGATGTAATGATAAATAAGGGCCTTGACGCATATCGCGAAAACAACTGTGATTTTCTCATTGGAATAGGAGGAGGAAGTCCTCTCGATTCAATAAAGGCGATTGCCGCGCTCTATGTTTGCGGCGGAAAGTTAAGTGACTATATGGGAAAGGAAATCAGCGGTGAGTTTCCACCTATGGCGGCTATTCCGACAACGGCGGGAACCGGTTCGGAGGCAACAAAATTTACTGTTATAACCGATGCGGAAACTGATGTTAAAATGCTGTTAAAAGGCGAGGCGCTATTGCCTGATTTAGCAATCGTAGATTATACCAATACAAAAAGCTCGCCCAAGAGCATCACGGCATCGACAGGACTGGACGCTCTCACTCACGCTGTTGAAGCTTATACGTCAAAACAGGCCCAGCCTCTTACCGATGCGTTGGCATTATCCGCAGTAAAACGAATTTTCGAATATCTTCCGACAGCGTACACAGATGGAGATGACGAAATGGCAAGGTATGAAATGTCAATTG
The DNA here is from genome assembly GCA_902797885.1 of uncultured Ruminococcus sp. Classification (GTDB taxonomy): domain Bacteria; phylum Bacillota; class Clostridia; order Monoglobales; family Monoglobaceae; genus UMGS1820. Next base: position 14,591 of record CADBUP010000084.1, on the reverse strand, counting down.
CCGCGCTTGAAGCAGGAATTTGTATAAATAATTCGTCCGTCACAATCGTACATGGCATGAGCCGCCCGATAGGCGCGCTGTTTCATGTGCCGCATGGGCTGTCGAACGCAATGCTTTTATGTAAGTGTATGGACTTTGCCAAAGACGGCGCAATCGGACGGTTTGCAGAGCTTTCCAGAGCGGTTGGTACGGCATCTTTGGTTGATAGTGATGAAACCGCCGCGAACAAGTTTATTGACGGCCTGCTTGGGATATGCCAAGAATGCGAAGTTCCGACAATATCTGATTACGGGATTGATATTAATAAATTTATGGCTTTAATCCCGAAAATGACATCTGACGCATTTACAAGCGGAAGTCCGGCTAATACACTCAAAAATGTTACTTCGGAAGACATCGAAGCTATATATAAATCTTTAGTCTGATTGTTTATGCTTTTAAGATATGAAATAAAAATTTAATGGCTGCCTCATTTTTTGAGACAGTCATTTTAATCTTTTTATCTTCAGTAAAAAGGTTTTATTAGATTAATTTTATTTGGTAATGACAATGCGTACTATCCCTGAAAGAAATTCGCTTTTATTGGTAATATCAGAAATTCTGACAGAAAAATAGTTAAAAGAAATTGCGTTTCAGGCTATTGAAAAATGTGGTGTATTGTGATATAATCATTTTAGTTATATATTTAGAACTTTTACGTTTAAATACAATTTATATAAAATAAAGCTGCCGGAGGGCGGCTTTTCAAAGACACGCCGGTTAGCTTATCCTAACCGAAGAGGTGAAGCAATGAAGGATTTTTGGGACAGGAATGCTAAGCTTTATGATTGGTTTATGCATAAGGACAAAGAAGCGTGCGAAAAATTATATACTTTGATTCGTCGGCGGCCGTGACGAATACCTGAATGAACATCTCGAATACCGTGACGAATACGGATAGAGGAGGAATATATTTATTTACTAAACAGAGGTGATACGATGCTGTTTGAAACATTGGGATACAAAAATAATCCTGCAATTCTGTTTTTTCATGCTATGGGTGTAACGGGAGCAAGTAGTGAACGGGTGGCAAGGCAATTATGTGACAAATATTTCTGCATTATGCCGACCTCTACAGTTTATTGTGCAGGACAAAAGTATATCAGCAAAGCTGATGAAGTGCGTCAAGTGGAGGACTTTTTGTATGAACAGGGTGTGGAATGCCTTGCCTTGGTGGTAGCTTCCTCCATCGGTGCGGATCTTGCTATGGAGTTTCTGAAGCAGACAAAAATTCCGATTAAATACGCACTTTTTGATGGGGGACAGTTTGCACAGATTGGAAAGACAACACGCCGCATTATGACTCCCCTTTTGTATCTTGCTATCAAGAGCCTATATTGGTCAAACGGCGGAACGCTGAAGAAAATTATGTGGTGCGACGATGATGAAATAAAGCCGTATTTTATTGCGGCGGGGAAGACTTTGAAATATGGTAATCTGTATCGTCAGTTGTCAGACAGCTTAGAGAATAAGCCGTTCCCGAATCTGCCCAAGGAGCTGCAAAAAAAATTATATTTTGAATTTGGCAGCAAGGAAAATCATTATCAATATCGCGGCGCACTTATCAAAGCATACCCGTATGCCAATTACCCGGTATTTGAAGGATATAAACATATGCAGTATCAGATTTGTAATCCGCAAGGCTTTGCCAAAATGCTATGCTCGGTTGCTGAGAAAGGCAGCATGCCAAAACTTCCGTTTTTCAGAAAGTGAGAGGTAAAAATGAAATATAAAATAGAGAAAAACACCGTACAGGAAACACTTGTTATTCCGCTTTACGCACGGAAAATGTGCTCTGAACTTTTTCCGAATTTATATTATGATGAAACGGCTGTCCGGCTGATTGATAAAATTGACTATGACTTTTCGGTTGCATCAAAAAAGTCCGACAGTTTTATGCAAAAATTCGGCTTTCTTGAAGTCGCAACGCGGCAGAATGATATTGCGTGGGAAATTCGAGATTATTTAAAAACTCATCCTAATGCGGCGGTGGTCAATCTTGGCTGTGGACTTGATGATACAGGCAGATACTGTGATAATGGAAGATGTAAGATTTATAACCTTGATTTCCCGGATGTCATTACCATACGCAATGAGCTTTTGCCCGTTAGGGAGCGTGAGAAAAATGTACCGTGCAACCTAAATGATACGAAATGGTTTAAAAAAATTGATGCATCGGGCGGCGCTGTGTTTTTTGCTTCCGGCGTCTTTTATTACTTTTTTGCCGAACAGGTTAAATCGCTTGTTTGTGCTATGGCAAAAACGTTTCCGGGCGGCAGACTGGTGTTTGATGCTGCCGGAAAAACAGCAGTAAAATTGATAGCAAAAACCTGGATTAAAACCGCAAAAATTAAAGATGTAAATGCATATTTTTCTGTTTCGGATGCGAAAAAGGAACTATCCTTGTGGAGCGACAATATCAGCGTTTCGAGCCGTGGCTATATGCTCGGATACAATGACTTAAAGAATCCGTCGGTCAATGGCTTTTTCCGTTTGTTAGCAAAATTCGGTGACAATGTGATGAAAATGCAAATTGTGCGTTTGGATTTCGGAGGCACATTATAAATTTTGAATTTTTTTACACCAAAGAATTTTCAGAGTTGTAACATGAAATAAAAAACAAATATCTATACAAAAAGAGCTGCAAACATTACATTTGCAGCTCTTAATAAGCTTTGTTACCTTTTAATGCACAAATTCCTGCACAGATTGGCGTAGTGTGGCGTAGTTTTTGATATTCTCAAAATCCGCAAAGCCGCATAAATACTGGCTTTTTTCGTTTTTTACTTCTCCAACGGCTTCATTGTGGGGAAGAGGAGAACGTCTCTTATCGAATAGCTGTCGGTAAGCAGCATAATCAAGCGGTCGATACCGATTCCCAATCCGCCCGTGGGGGGAAGTCCGTATTCCAACGCATTTACATAATCCTCATCCATCATTCCGGCCTCTTCATCGCCGGCTTCACGCTTCTCAACCTGTTTTCTGAAACGCTCTGCCTGGTCTATCGGATCATTAAGCTCGGAGAACGCGTTTCCGAACTCACGTCCGGTAATAAATACTTCAAATCTCTCAGTAAACTCGGGGTTTGAAGGCATTCGCTTAGCAAGCGGAGAAATTTCAACCGGATATTCGGTAATAAACGTAGGCTGAATAAGGTTTTCCTCTACTTTTTCTTCAAATGCAAGGCTTATAATCTCGCCGCGGCTTAAATTCTCCGTATCTTCATCGAAGTCAATACCTATCGATTCAGCAAGAGCCTTCGCCTCTTCAGCTGTCTTTGTTTCCGCGAAATCAGCGCCCGAGAACTTCTTAATCGATTCAATCATAGTCATTCTTGTCCAGGGCTGTCCCAAATCGACCTCGATTCCCTGATAACTAATTTTTGTACTTCCGATAACAGTTTCGGCAACATATCTGATTAAATCCTCAGTAAGATTCATCATATCAACATAATCGGCGTATGCCTGATACAGCTCAATCGTGGTAAACTCAGGATTATGCTTTATATCCATACCCTCATTTCTGAAAAGTCTACCCATCTCATAAACCTTTTCAAAACCACCGACAATAAGTCTCTTTAAATAAAGCTCAGGGGCGATTCTGAGATACATATCTATATCCAGAGTATTGTGATGCGTCACAAACGGTCTTGCATTTGCACCGCCCGGGATTGTATTAAGTATAGGAGTTTCGACTTCCATATAATCGCGGCTGTCAAGATAATTTCGGATAGCCGTCATAATCTTTGAGCGCAGAACAAAAGTACGCTTAACATCAGGATTCATAATAAGGTCAACATAGCGCTGTCTGTATCTCAAATCGGTATTTGTAAGACCGTGGAACTTCTCAGGCAGCGGACGCAGAGATTTACTTAAAAGAACTATTTTTGATGTTCTGATAGAAATCTCACCCTTTTGTGTGGTAAACACCTCGCCGGTAACGCCCAAAATATCGCCTATGTCAAACTTCTTGTATTTCTTGTATTCCGCATCGCCCATCTCGTCGCGTTTAACGCAAAGCTGAATCTTATCGCTTCCGTCGCGCAGGTCAGCAAAAGACATCTTTCCCATTACGCGCTTAGACATCATACGGCCGGCAACGGTTACAACCTTTCCCTCATAGTCGGCGTAGTTATCTCTTATATCGCTTATATGATTTGTTCTTTCAAACTTTGTTATAGTAAATGGATCTTCACCATCCTGACGGAGTGCAGACAGCTTTTCGCGGCGAACCTTTAAAACCTCGTTTAGCTCTCTTTCCTCAGCAGCAGTATTTTGTCCGTTATTTTCACTCATTGTAAATTTTCCTTTCTGTTTCTTGTAAGAAATACGGCCTATCCGTATTATTCAATAGCCAAAATCTTATATTCAATCGGGCCGTCAGCAGTATCCAGAACAGCGGTATCGCCGACTCCCTTACCCTTCATAGCCATAAAGAGCGGACATTCGTTTGATATTGTTTTGTTTTCATCGCTTGTTGGGTCCGCCTCGGTCGAACCGACGATTGTGTACCATTCTTCGTCATTGAACTCAACATCAAGAATCTTAACTCTTGTTCCTATACCAACTTTTGTTCTGTCTATATCGTCATCGCCGATAACCTCAACGTTTTTAAGCATATTTTCAAGCTCATTTATACGAAGTTCAACCTGAGCTTGTTCATTCTTTGCCTCATCGTACTCAGAGTTCTCGGAAAGGTCACCGAAGCCGAGCGCAACTTTTATCTTTTCCGATACCTCTTTACGTTTTTTGGTTTTAAGGTATTCCAGTTCATCTTCAAGCTTTTTAAGACCGTCGGTGGTCAGCGTGATTTTCTTACTTTCCATATTATCTTATCCTTTCTCTCGCATTAAAAGCAATATTGTCGCATTATAAGGCCATACACCTATCTGATTATTATAATATAACTATTATTAATTGTCAACTTATTTCAAGCATATTTTTGCCTGATTTCCAACTTTTTATCTTAAAGCAATCATCACTTTCGAGTTTATCAACTATCTCGCCAATGTTTATATCATATTTTAGACCATCACATGAATATAAAGCGCCGTCTATCAGAAAATCTCCTATTCTCACAAACCCTCTGTCAACATCAATCAATGCGTCTTTTTTATCTGTACTTTTCATACAGTCATCACATTCTATCCAGATCCCATATTCATTGAAAATCTCTTCTGATTCTTTTTCAAACTCTGCGATTTTCTCTGTATGAAGGTATATATTCCTTACGCCTTTCGCTATCTCGCACAGTCTTTGACCGGTCACCGCATAAAGCTTCCTGTCAAATATGTCAGCACGGCTTAACACACGGTCTTTAGCGAATCTTTTATATGCAAACGCATATGCGTCAAATATTCGAAGCGGCTTGATTTTATACTCATTACAAGAATCTTCGCCCTTGCACAGCTTATCAAAAACAATGAAATCCACTCCGCGATTTTCAAGAAGTTTTTTTGCGGCCTTGATACTGCGGTTCTTCCGCCTGTCGCTGCAGTGCGGCGGGATTGCCGCAACAGCAAAATGCGGCCGCTCTCCAAATTCATCGATAAGTTCTGCCGGATGGAATAGTCTTTTTATAAGGGATACCTCGCTCTTTTGCACCGTGATAATTCCTATACTTTTCACTATTTATTAAGATAATCTATTGCCGCTTTAAGCTGGTCGTCCTGTGACTTATCAAGGGCACTGAGCCGCGCCGTCTTTTCGGCGTCCATCTCAACCTTTATGTCAGGTTCAATACCGGTTCCGTGAATACACTCGCCGTCCGGCGTGTAATACCGTGCAACGGTAACAGACAAGATTCCGTCATTGCCCATTCCCATTACGCTTTGGACAATACCCTTACCGTAACTTTTTTCGCCTATTATTGTGGCCTTTTTATACGATGACAACGCGCCCGTCATAACCTCGCTTGCTGAGGCGCTTCCGCCGTTTATCAAAATAACTATGGGAACATCATATGTTCTTCCTGTTTCGCCCTTATCAACCTTATAGTCCTCTCTCTTGCCCCTTTTGTTGAGCGTATACGTAACCACGTCGCCGTTGTTTAGGAAAAGTCCGGCTGTGTTCACTCCTTCATCAAGGATGCCGCCCGGGTTGTTCCGAAGGTCTATAATAAGCCCCTTCATATCTTTAAACTCCCTGCATTTTTGTTCGACCTTTTGAGAAACATTTTCAGTAAACTGAGTTATACTGATGTATCCGATGTTATTGTCAAGCATTTCGCCGCTGACGCTTTCAAGCTCAATTCTGCCTCTTGTCAGCTTGACATCCTTTGTCTGGCCGTCAGCCGCCGCGCGAATAGTCAGCGTAACATCGGTTCCTTCCTCGCCGCGCATATACGACGCCGCCTCGGAAAGCTGTTCGCCGGTGTAATTCTGTCCGTCGATTGCCACTATCTTATCATTAGTTGTGATTCCCGCGGCTTCGGACGGACTTCCCGCAATCGCCGAGACAACAGAAATAAGGTTTTCCTTGGTATCGTTTTCTATATATAGACCGACGCCGCAGTAGTTTCCTTCGACCTCTTCCATATACTGCTTTGCCGTATCGCCCCATAGATATCGCGTATATGGGTCGCCGGTTGACGCGGCAATACCCGCAATCGCCATGTTTGCCGCCTCGTCTTTGTCGACATCCTCATAGTACATATTATCGATTACCTTAGAAACAACACCGACCTTAATAAACTGAGTCAAGTGCGTAAAACCGAAAGGATTCAAAAGTCCTGCCGTCAGAATCGCCGTTACCAAGACGATTACTATGCTTCCTGTTATTAGTCTTGATTTTTTTATATACATAATAATCTCCATTCTGCCGCAATGCGGCTTGTTGTCCTTTTGCCGGGACGCGGCATGAATTATCGATTAACACCGCCTGAACTTCTCGACTCGGTATCGGAACCTGAAGAAAAACGATAAGCTTTTTCATCGTTTTCAAGCTGTTTCAATTTCTCGCTTCGCTCTGCTTTTTTCTTTTCGAGGTCTTCCTTTGCGGCCGAAAGCTCAGCTCTGTTTTTCTGCTGCTCTGAAACAGCAGCGTCACTATCAGCCTTTGCACGGGCGATTTTTTCTTTAACAGACTTCATCGAATTCATAATCCGCCTGTCATAGTCAGCAAGCTCTCTCGCTGTCACTATTCGGTCGGCAAAGTCAGTCAGGCTCCTTGCCGAAAATATTATGTCAAGGTATGACACGCTTCCCTTTTCACACATTGTCCTGAAACGTTTTTCGCTCTCCTCGCTGTAATCGTTTTCGAGGCTCTCTGCCGCTTCAAGCTCTTTTTGAAGTTCTTCCGCTTTTTTATCATATTCCTTTGCGTCGGAATCCAGCTTCCTTACCCTATCCGAGGCTTCGTTTATCTGAACGTTGAGCTCATCTATTTCATCCTGAACCGACTCGATTTGTCTTTCTATCTCACCCAAGGCTGCATCGTCAGCGGGAGCCGAAAAAGCCAGGTATGCAAACGGTCCGGCAATACCCAATACAAGCAAGGCCGCGATAACCAGCGCGATTATTCTTACAGTTTTTTTATTCATTGTTACACCTTTTTCCTTATTTTACTTATCTTTTAAAGCGGCGGCAAGGCTTCCGATAATACCTATTAAACCGCCCGTCGCCATCAGAATCGGGGTCAGAACAGCGGCAATCATACCAATCCCCGCGAGTTCGGTAATCGAGCCGCTTATCAGCGCCGATATATTTGACTCGGCTATCTTGTAGCCGATCAGAATCAAAATATCGGCCAAAGCCGCGCCCGTCACGCCGAGCGCAAACCCCTGAACAACAAACGGTCCGATTATAAACGTCTCGGATGCGCCAACTATTCTCATTATGCCAATCTCGTTTTCAAATGACGACATTCCGAGCCTTATAGTATTATATACAATAAATACGGCAAGAATGACAAGTACCGCCATTATCCATATGCCTATGTTTCTGACGGCGCGGGTTGCTGTATCGATACCTCCGATTATATCCTTGCTTCTGATAACCTCATCAACCCCATCTATATTTTCCGCCGCCTTGCTGATATCGTCACTCTCTGTTAAGTTATTAACCGTTATTATAAATGAATCCCTAAGCGGATTTTCGCCGTCTTTAAATACATAGCCATCGTCCCCGTACACCTCGCGGCTCACCTTTTCCAGCCTGTCCTCTCTCGAATAAAAGCTAATCGATTTAACACCCGGAATCCTTTTCAGCTCGCCCTCAATATCGCTGATTGAACGTTCGTTTTCGCTGTTTAAATACACATTTATTTCATAGCTGCTGCCTATACGCTGCATCAACTCATTAATGTTAATTCCCACCGCGGTGAAAAGCCCGATTAAGGCAAGCGCCGCGGCGACAATGCAGATTGAGGCTGCGCTCATGATTTTGTGAGATACAATATTTAAAAACCCCTGTTTAACAAAATACAAAGTCTTGTTATTCACCCCGCGCTTCACCTGCCTTTTTTGAATAGAACGCATCGGGTTCATCCCTTATCACTCTACCCTTTTCAAGCTCTATCACCCTTCTTCGCATACTATCAACAATATCGCGGGCGTGTGTGGCAACAACTACCGTCGTGCCAAGCTTGTTAAATTTTTCAAGAAGTCTCATTGTCTCAGCCGATGTTTTGGGGTCAAGGTTCCCGGTCGGCTCATCGGCAAGAAGAATCGGCGGATTGTTTGCCATAGCGCGCGCCAGAGCAACACGCTGTTGCTCGCCGCCCGAAAGCTGACCGGGTTTGGACTCCGCTTTATCGCTCAGTCCGACAAGCGAGAGTATCTGAGGAACCATATGCTCGATATTTCGCCGCGGCGTTTCTGTTACCTCTAAGGCAAAGGCAACATTCTCAAACACAGTTTTGTATGGAAGAAGTTTATAGTCTTGAAAGACTGTGCCGATTTTGCGCCGAAAATATGCCGTCTTCTTACGGCTGAGTTTTGACACATCCGTTCCGCCGATGATAACGCTTCCCTCATCCGCAATCTCGCTTCGTAGTATTAGCCGCGTAACGGTAGTCTTTCCGGCACCGGTTTCGCCAATTAAAAATACGAAGTCTCCGCGCGGAATATCAAAGCTGACATTTTTAAGCGCCGCCGTTTCTGCTCCCTTATAAGTCTTAGTCACGTTATTAAATGTAATCATACACTCACCTCTCGCCGTCAACCGCAAAACGGAGCCTTTAGGAATGCAGACACAGCACTCCCATCAAGCTCCGCTAAAATATTGGTTTCAAATTTTAAATTCTGGTAGGTTCGGAAGTAAGGTACTTATTAACCATCATAGCCACCTTGAATATAATGGCATCGTCAAATTCTCTCAAGTCAAGTCCCGTCAGTTTTTTAATCTTATCCAACCTATAGACTAATGTGTTTCTGTGTACAAAAAGCTTTCTTGATGTCTCTGAAACATTCAGGTTGTTTTCAAAAAACTTTTGAATGGTATAAATTGTCTCGCTGTCGAGAACATTGATTGACTCTTTTTTGAAAACCTCGTTCAGGAACAATTCACACAAAGTCGTCGGAAGCTGATAAATTAGCCTTCCTATACCCAGATTGTCATAGCTGATAACACTCTTCTCGGTATCAAATACCTTTCCGACTTCAAGGGCAATTCTCGATTCACGGTAGGCCTGTCCAAGTTCTTGAATGGTATCGACAACGGTCGAAACACCGACCGATACGGTTATCATTTCCTCCGCGCTCAGCGTGTCAAAGATGTTTTGAGCGAGCTGAAGTGATTTTTCCTTTGCATTATCATCATCAAATTCCTTAATAACAACCAAATCGCGGTCATCTATTCTGATAACAAAGTCATTTTTCCTATCGGGGAAGAGACTCTGAAGAATATCCATCGCGGTATTCTCGGCTGAATTTGCTATTCTGATAAGATATACAACACGCTTCGCCTCAACGGTAAGGTGCAGCTCTCTCGTCCTAAATAATACGTCGCCGAGCAGGATATTATCCATAATAATGTTTTTAACAAAACTGTTTCTGTCGTACTTCTCGTCATAATACTGTTTAAGTGTAAGGAAGTGAACTCCCATAAGAGCACAGGCATTAGCAGCAATCTCATCATCACCCTCGCAGAACACAAGATACTCCATTTTATTGAAGGTTTCTATCTTCTTATAGCTGTATCCGCCGATACATTTAGTCTCGCCCGAAGAATCAAAAACCGTAAAAATATTGTCCACAGTATTTCCTATACGAAATTCATCGCTGCAGGCGATTACTGTTTCTGAATCATCAATCACACCCATTACACGCTTTATATCCTTTTTAAGCTGTGTGAGTGTATTTTGAAACAATCTATTTTGCATAACTGCACCTCCAAAATATCTTATAAACCAACATAATATTTTTATACTTTTCTATTATAACTCTAAACTTCCAGAAATGCAAGAATTTTTGTTAAAAATTAATAAAAAAGACATAAAATATCTGCCTTGACAGCAATATAGAGTTCGGTTATAATATAAATTGTGAATATTTTGTCTTTACTGCGGAATTTTCACCCACATTATTCGCTGATTTATCGGAAAGGATGTTATTCATATGAAATATATAGTTATACTGACTGACGGCGCCGCGGATACGCCTGTTGCCGAACTTAACGGGATGACTCCGTTTGAGGCGGCTAAAAAACCTCACATTGACGCTCTTGCGTCAAAAGGCGAGGTCGGGATGGTTACAACAGTGCCGGAGGGCTTCCCTCCCGGAAGCGATGTTGCTAACCTCGCTGTGTTCGGCTATGACCCCCAAAAATACTACACCGGCCGTTCTCCGCTTGAGGCTGAGTCTATCGGCGTTCCGCTTGAACTGACCGACACCACGTTCCGTGCAAACGTTGTCACACTCTCGGACGATGAAAACTATGAGGATAAGACAATGGTTGACTATAGCTCGGACGAAATCACCACAGAAGAGGCTCACAAGCTTATCGATGCTGTAAACAAGGAACTTGCCTGTGATGATTACGAATTCTTCGGCGGAACAAGCTATCGCCATCTTTTAGTATGGCATAACAAGGAAAACAACTTCACCTTAACCCCTCCGCACGATATTTCCGGCAGGGTTATAGGCGAATACCTTCCGAAAGATAAGACGCTTCTTAATCTGATGAAGAAGAGTTATGACATTCTAAAGGACCACCCGGTAAACCTTGACAGAATCAAAAGAGGTCTCCATCCGGCAAATTCGGTTTGGATTTGGGGTAACGGAACAAAGCCGAATCTTGACACCTACGCTGAAAAATTCGGACTTTCGGGAACGGTTATCTCCGCTGTTGACCTGATAAAGGGCATAGGTCAGTGCGCGGGGCTTAACGTTGTTGAAATCGACGGCGCAACAGGAACCGTTAATACCAACTTTGACGGAAAGGCAAAGGCGGCGATTGACGCCCTTAAAGACGGAGATGACTTTGTGTACATTCACCTTGAAGCGGCGGACGAAGCGGGGCACAGACACGAAATTGACAACAAGGTCAAGGCGATAGAGCTGATTGACGAGAAAATCGTCGCTCCTGTCCTCGAATACTTAAAAAACAGCGGCGAGGACTTCAATATCCTGCTTATGCCGGATCACCCGACTCCGCTTAACATTATGACGCATACTTCCGACCCTGTTCCTTATATTCTCTATAAAAGCGGCGATGAAGTATCCTCGGGCGTTGAGTCCTATACTGAGGCAAACGCTGAGAAGACGGGTATAGTGACAGAACGCGGCTATATGCTTATCAATAAGCTTTTAGACAGAATGTAATTTTGCACAGGATTTAAATTTATTTTAAAAATTTAATCTTTTATCAAAAATCACTTGCAATTTTCAGCGTTTTTTGGTATTATAAAGGTTGTGTCAATAACTATGTCAAATTGAGAAAATATTATCTCAGTTTATATAGTTTAAATATAAAGCTTCTCCACTCGTCCGCAGGTTCAGGAGCGTATGCAATTCATTGCGGACAGAAAGGCGAAATAAATATGCCAACTAAAATTGTTATCGGCGCTCAGTGGGGCGACGAAGGAAAAGGAAAAACAATCGATATTCTCGCCGCGAGTTCTGATGTTGTTGTCAGAACATCAGGCGGAAACAACGCGGGTCACACAATAGAAGCTGACGGTGTTACGTATAAGCTTCAGCTCCTTCCCTCCGGAATTCTCAACCCGAGAACGCTCAATATAATCGGAGTGGGTGTTGTTGTAGACCCTAAGGTTCTTCTGACCGAAATTGACGGAATGGAGGGTCAGGGAATCAGCACGAAAAACCTTAAAATAGATGCGAGGGCACACGTTATTATGCCTTATCACATTGCGCTTGACGCCCTCTCTGAAAAGGCAAGGGGTGCGGGCGATATAGGAACAACCAAGAAAGGAATAGGTCCTTGTTATGTTGACAAGACGGAACGCTGTGGAATCCGTATCTGTGACTTGATAAATCCCGATAAGTTCCGCAAGATGGTCTGTGACAATCTTAAAATCAAGAATAAGGTAATCGAGCTTGTCTACGGCGGAGAGCCGTTTGACGCGGAACAGATTATCGAGGAATATTCAAAATATGCAAAGCGGCTTGCTCCTTATGTTACCGATACCACACCTCTTCTCTATGAGGCGGTTAAGAATGACAAAAGGGTGCTCTTTGAGGGCGCACAGGGCATTCTTCTTGACATTGACTTCGGCACATATCCTTATGTTACTTCATCACATCCGATTTCGGGCGGAGTGTGCGTCGGAAGCGGTATCGGTCCGAATATGATTGATGAGTGTATCGGCGTTTTAAAGGGGTATGTCACCAGAGTAGGAAACGGCCCATTTCCGACCGAGCTCAACGATGAGACCGGCGAAGCAATCCGCCAAAACGGTCATGAATTCGGTACTGTTACCGGACGTCCGAGAAGGACCGGTTGGTTTGACGCGGTTATCGCTAAGTATGCGGTCAGAACAAACTCGCTTACTTCTATCGTTCTTAATAAGATTGACCCTCTCGGCGGAATAGGCAAGATAAAGATTTGTGTTGCTTATGAAAAAGAAGGAAAGGTTATAACTGATTTTCCGCCCACGCTTGAAGAGCTCGCTAAATGCAAGCCGATTTATGAGGAGCTTGACGGTTGGACAGGAGATATCAGCAATGTAAAAGATTTTTATGAACTTCCTATTGCTGCACAAAACTATGTTCATCGAATCGAAGAACTTTGCGAATGTAAGGTGTCCTCTATCGGCGTAGGTCCGGGAAGAGACCAGAATATAAACCTGTAAGAATTTTGTGCTTTACGCGGCTCACTGTAAGGCACTTAACTTAAACGTGAGCCGGAAAGGAAAAGGTGATTTCATTATGGCTGAAACAAAACCGAAGAAAAGCACCTCCAAAAAAGCAAAGTCAGAGAATGACTTATTAACCTATAAAGGAAAGCCTCTTTTAAGATGCGGAAACGAAATCTATTACGGCAATCCCGAGGATAAATATGTTGTCATTTTCAGACTTGAAGATAATAATATTCTCGGTGATATTACTGTTTCAAAGAGGGTTATTATCGAACTTAAAACTAATGAGGGCAGCCGTTCTCAGCTTATAAGACAGGCAGAACGCGAAGGTCTGTATAAGGCTCTTGACCTGGGTGTCTTTTGGCTCGAACAGGCTCTTGAAAACGGTTAAATAATTTGGGGCTGCTGGTATGCAGTCCCTTTGTATGCCCTCACCTGCCCGCGGTGAGACCTTGCATAAAATATTTTTTAGCGGGCAGAAAGGCTATGTTAAAATGAATAGTAAAGTACACGAGATGAATCATCCGCTTATTATGCACAAAATTTCTATGCTGCGAAGCGAGAACACAACGGTTAAAGACTTCCGCGAGCTGGTAAATGAGATTGCCTTGCTTATGGGCTATGAGGCGACAAGAGACCTTGATATGGTAGAACGTCCTGTTAAAACCCCTATTACCGAAACAACAGGAAAGTTTATCTCAAAGCAGGTAGCGCTTGTTCCCGTCCTTCGTGCCGGCCTCGGTATGGTTGACGCATTGATGAGTCTGATTCCCGCCGCTAAGGTTGGCCACATTGGTCTCTACCGCGACCCCGAAACTCATATACCTGTTGAGTATTACTGCAAGCTTCCGAATGACATTTCGGAGAGACAGGTTATAGTTCTTGACCCGATGCTTGCGACAGGCGGAAGCGCGGCGGCAGCTATCGACTTTATCAAACAGCGCGGCGCAAAGAAGATTAAACTTATGTGTATAATCGCGGCTCCTGAGGGCGTTGAAGCAATAATGAAGGCGCACCCCGACATCGAGCTTTTCTGTGGTGTAATCGATGAGTGCCTGAACGAGAATTGCTATATTGTTCCGGGTCTCGGCGATGCAGGTGACCGACTATTCGGCACACTTTAATGAAAATCCGACCGAAGTTCAGACGGCTAAACATAACTTAGTTTGTTATTTAAAAGAAGGGATGTAAGATAACACTTACATCCCTTCAGACTGTCGAAAAAGTTATTTTCAGCAAGATATTGCTTTAAACTGACTGCCCTAAGCCCATAAATCCGCCGCCGCGCCCGTTGCG
>CADBUP010000083.1 GCA_902797885.1 uncultured Ruminococcus sp. | reverse complement strand
ACAGCCGCCGCTGTATCTGTTCTTCATCACCGCATCATAAAGCCTGAAGGTGTGGGTCTTCCACTCCTTTGTGTTTTCAATGTATACGGGCTCGGCAAGCTCGGTTCCGCCGGCGGCATCATAGCATACAGTAAAATAGCTTGTGCCCTCGTCATAATACTTAACCGTGATTTCAACCGACCTTTCCTTCGGATCACAAATTTTATCATCCGATATGTCAAAGCCCAGCTCCCTTGTCGAGTCGCCGTCCGCGCTGATTACCGCACAGCGCCTGCCTTCGCGCACAGTGTATGAAAATTTATCCGCCGGATTCAGCCTGAGCTTGCTGCTTCCTCCGTCCTGCGAAAAATCCATATAAATTCCGCCGCTGTCATCCGCCGCAATTGCCGAAGCGCCTCCGCCCGACAAAATACACGCCGTCAAAAATAAAGCCAAAGTTCTTTTAATCACCAAATCACCCCTTTACCGCTCCTACCATTATACCGCTTACAAAATATTTCTGAAGGAAAGGATATACCAAAAGTATGGGAAGCGTGCTTACAACAATCGTGCAATATTGAATCACATACTTGTTCAGACTTAAGTTTGCGTTGTCCCTAAGCACCTCCTCACTCGCCCCGTTTGACATATCGTTTGTAATAAGAAGCTCTCTTAAGAATGTCTGAAGCGGATACTGACTTCTTTCCTTTAAATAAATCATCGGATTAAACCAATCGTTCCACTTTCCGAAAATCGTAAACAGAGCAATAACCGCCAAAGTAGGCTTGCACAGCGGCATTATTATTACGAACAGCTGTTTCATAGGTCCCGCTCCGTCTATTATCGCCGCCTCTTCTATACTGTCGGGAATCCCGTAAATAGTGGTTCGCATAATAATCATATTATAGGTAGAAACCGCACCCAATATTATCATTGACCAGCGTGAGCCGACAAGCCCGAGGCTCTGTACAATGAGGTAGGTCGGAATCAGTCCGCCGCCGAAATACATCGTGAAAACCATTCCGAACATAAATACGTTCTTCCACAAAAGGTTTTTTCTCGAAAGGGCAAACCCTCCCACCAATGTGGCAAAAACGGTGACAATTGCCGCACCGACAACATATATGATAGTGTTCATATAGCCGCTGTATATTTCCTTGTTCTTTAAAACTATTTCGTATCCGCCCAAATTCCATTTCAGCGGCTTAAACAGAAAACCGCTGTGCGCCATAAGCTCGCTCGGGTCGCTGAACGAGGCACATATAACATAATACATCGGATATGCGCACACAAACGCCACAAATATCAAAATGAGCGCATTAAATACAGAAAAAATCTTTTCGCCCTTGCTTCGTCTAATCATCTTGACCGCCCTCTTATCATTTCTTTAAACTCACCCTCCGTAAGCTCTTTTTCGCTTTTTATATATATCGGGCTTTCGGAGAGGCTGTACCCTTTAGACATCGGCAGACTGTTTCCGTTTATATCATATACCGCCGCTGCGCTCGGCTTTATTGATATTTCAGTGCTGTCTTTTGCCCAAGTCATCAGAATATAACCGTCATCGGTCGAATACGAAAAACCGAAAACGCCGTCTTTTTTAACGCTCCACTCAGGCCTTTTATCGCCGATAAACGAATTATAAGCCGCAGATGCCATAAATATCGGCTTTGCCGCATACGGCGTGTGGTTTTCCCAATATTCAACAAATCCGAAGTTTCGCTCAACGTGAGTAAACGACATACCGCTGTCTTGATATTCATAATAGAAATATTTTTTAAGCCGCTTTTGAGCCGACGCTATCGCTAACGACTTTACGAAAAACTCGGCGTGAAGCTTAAGCGTTATATCCGCCATAGAGTGTGATGACCAGCCGAACTCGCTTATCACCATATCGAGCTTCGGACAATACCTTTCGATAATTTTCGCCAAGCCGCTGAGTTTTTCTTCAAACTCGCCGTCATCGGGCCCCTTTACCCAAAGGTAAGGGTGAAAGCTCACAGCATCCATATATTCACCGCCGCCCAGCTGTAGGACACGCTCAATCCACGGGTGCGCCTCGCCGCTCGTTCCGCAGCCGACCACATACGCATTCGGGTTTGCCTCCTTTACGCTTTCATAGCCCGCCTTAAGAGCCGGAACATACGCCTCGGGCGATATGTCCGTTGAAAACGATTTAAGGTTCGGCTCGTTCCACACCTCATACATATTACAGCGGTCACCGAGAGCTTTTACCGCATTAAACACATATCGTTTAAACGCCTCTGTCTCCTTCGGGGTTTTCGGGACGCACGCACCGTTCTTATGATAGACCGGGTTTATAAGCCCGAGAACCGTGAATATTTCAAGCCCGCCGTTTTTCGTGTCCGAAATATATCTTTCCCACTCGGGAAGGAACTTAAAAACGCCCTCCTCTTTCTCATATAATTCCCAATCAAAGCCGTCTCTTATTGCGCCGAAGCCGCTCGCGCGCATAAGCGGTATCACCGCCGCACTGTCACGATAAGTAAGGTGAACACAGCCGCCCAAAAAATTATTCTTTTTCTTTCCCGCATCGAGAGACAGGGCAAGCTTTGCCTCGTTATACGAAAACTCACCGCTGTGCTTTCCCACACAGCTCACCCTTATCAGATAACGGCCGAAGCGTTCTATGCGGGGCGCATATTCGTATTCTCCGCCGGTAATACAGGTATGCTCACATAAAATCTCTTCACCCAAATCGTTTTCGATGACGATATCGGCTTCATATTCCTCGTCGGCATTCTCAACGGAAATATAAAAGCGCACATCGTCCTTGCTTAAAAATGTATTTCCGCGGAGCGCTTTTGTTTTTATGCTTATCGCCTTTCCGCTTACGCCCTCAAACGAAAGCCTTGCGTATGAGAAAATTCCGCCGCACGGCGAACGGTCGAAACCTGTGGGATTGAGCTCTATACAAAAATCATTTGCTTCAATCGACCGATCAAGCTCGGGGTTTACAAGATAAAAGGTTTTTCTTCGCCATATTTTGGTGTTATCCAATAAAACAGGCTCTAAGCAGACCTTTTCGCCTTTTGACTTATACAAAACCGTGAAATGTCCCACGCCCTCGTCAAAGTATTCGATCTCCAAGGCGGCGGTTTGCCTTTCCGCATCGCTTGGGATATATGCCTTATCAACCCTGAAATAAATGCGGGGATCGCTTTGACCTATGATAAGCCGCCTTGCCTTCTTCCCCTTGCGCTCTAAAAATTGTGGATATACGTTGCTTTGCCACGCCTCTATCCCTATGCTTTTATTTTCCTCGGTCAGGTCACTATATATATTCTTATTTCTTACCATAAATTATATCCTACCTTTTTGCTTAATTTGTTTGTCGCCGTAATAAATATGAAGTTTATGACCGACAGAAGCAGTCCCACAGCCGAGCTGTAGCTGTAGTTTTGCTCAACAAGGCCTTTTCTGTAGGTAAAAGAGCCGATAACGTCCGCCGTTTCTCTGTTAAGAGAGTTATACAAAAGAATAACCTTTTCGCCGTTTGCCGAGAGGATTCCTCCCATTCTTAAGATCGCCAGAACGGCTATGGTCGGCATTATACCGGGAATGGTGATATGAAGCGTTTGCTTAAACCTTCCCGCGCCGTCAACCACGGCGGCGTCATACAGCTCACGATCCACACCGGCGAGAGCGGCAAGATAGATTATACTGTCCCAGCCTATGCCCTGCCACAGCCCGCTTATGATATATATTGCCCTGAAGCACTCCTTTCTCATAAGCAGATTAGTCGGCGGAATACCGAAAAAGCTTCCTATCTGACTGATAAGCCCGTTGCTTGCAACGAAAATTCTTATAAGTCCGCATATAACAACCATCGATATAAAATGCGGCAGATATGAAAGCGTCTGTACGCTTCTCTTGAACCACGAGCATCTCACTTCATTAAGCAAGAGCGCAAGAATTATCGGCGCCGGAAAGCAGAATATTATGCTGTATATCGAAATAATAAATGTATTTCTGAATGTCTGCCAGAAGTATTCGCTTGAAAAAAACTGTATGAAATACTTCATTCCCGCCCACGGGCTTCCGAGAATCCCCTTTGCCGGGGTGTAGTCCTTAAACGCTATCACAGCCCCGTACATCGGCGCATAATTGAATAATATGTAGTATATAATTATCGGCGCCAGAATAAGGTATATTGAATAGTTTCTTCTGAAATCCTTTTTTATGTTTTCGACGGTATATTTTCTTTCTTTTTTAAGCTTTTTTTTAAGCTTTTTGCTTTCATTTAATTGTGATTTTGCCATAATACTTACCCGTTTCCTTCAAATTATTTTCCGCTTATACCGGATGCCTCGTCAAAATACTCTAAGATTTTATCCATACCCATTTTCTGCATTTTATCTTTATATGTCTCCCACGAGTCAACCTCGCTCATCCCCATAATGGTTTTTGTGACAAACTGAGGAACATAAGTATTTATATCCTGCCAATAGGTTGTCATATTGCTGCTCTGTTCATCCGTGAATTTTGTCATTTTCGGTGACTTTACGCCATTTGTGTCTTGTCCCCATACATTTCCCGGAAGCAGAGCAATCTCCTCAGCCGTTTTGCCTCGGTTTGTCTCCTTCAGATAAGCGCCGTCGTTTCTTGCCCACAGATACATCATATCGTTTTCTGTAATACCGTCGGGATTATTGGTGAAAAACTCTGTATATCTTTTAACGCCGTTTTCGTCCTTTGTATAGGTCTTTCCCTCTATGCCGTAGTTACACATTTCAGAGCCCTCGGGGCTGTACATATAGTCGATAAGCTTCATACACTCAACCGGATATTTTGACTTCGCCGTAATCGCCGCACCGAGGCTCTTAAGCTTTGTATCCCTGTTTGCTATATTTGCTTTATCTCCCCGCTTCGGAACAAGGAAGGGTATCGGTTCAAGGTCAAAATCGGGATTATTTTTCTTTCCGACCTTCTCACGGTTTTTGAGATTGTCGCCGCTTGAGCCCCAGAAGAATCCCGCATCGCCCTGTACTATAAGAGTTTCAATCGACTTTGAATCGCGCGCCGCAAACTCACTGTCTATGAGACCCTCTTGATACCACTTTGAAAACTCGGTAATCATTTCATAATATTCTTCATCATACGGGCCGTAATGCCATCTTCCGTCCGTTCCGAAATACATATTTGTGCCCGTGTTCCAGCCGGTGGCAATTCCGTTTGAGGGAATATGGTTCGCCGATTCATCGAGAAGCATCGGGTACTTTATATTGAGCTCGTTCTTGAATTTGAGAAGAACCTCGTGAAGCTCTTCGGGGGTTCTCGGTATATCCGCTCCTATCTTGTCAAGCAAGTCCTTTCTTATAACCGGGCCGAGCCATATAAGCTCGGGCGCAGTCATATATTCGGTGACCGCACCTATCTTTCCATCAAGGTCCATATTTTCTTTAAGCTCGGGGTTTTCCTCCATAAGCTTCTTTATATTGGGCGCATATTTATTTATATATCCCGTCAAATCCAAGAAAAAGCCGTCGTCAACGCCCTTCTTTAAGCCGCCCGGATATATTCCGTCGATCATTCTGTCGATTATATCGGGCACATCGTTTGAAGCAAGCATAACGCCGTACTGTTCGCTCTCCTGCCCCTTGGGCGGGCTGACGAACTCAATGTTCACCCCGGTAATCTTCGCCATTTCCTTAAACATCTCATTGTCGTTATAGGATTTTATGTTTCCGTATAGCTGCTGATAATATTTAATCGTGATGCCGTCCTTTGAAATCGGCATAGTGTTTTCCTCCGTTGCCCCGGATAAATCCACCTCCGTATTATTGACCGCCTTCCTTCCGCAAGCAGCCGCCGATAATGCAAGCGTCGCTATCAGCACCGCAGCCGTTGTCTTTTTGTTCATTTTGAATCCTCCCTTAACAATTTATAAATTTTATAATTTGATAATTTCCGGACCGCAGCCGCCGCCGCGGTACAAAGCTTACGTTTTTATTCTAACAGTCTTCTTGCTCTTATTCAATATACACTTTCAGCCAGACGTTAACATTTTAGGCAAACCGCGCAATATCGTGCTTTTTGGGCGCATAAGCATTAATTCTCTGCGCAAAATGTTTATTGAAAAATTTCAAAAATTGTGCTATAATTGTTATAAAATTGTTGCGGCTTTCTTTTGCCGCAGCGGTCTGAAAATATAATGTGAGGGTATGCGGACAATGGGGAAAATGGGAAAAATAAGGAAAATGCGAAAAAGAAGTTTTAAAAGCATAATAAAGAATTTCTTAAACAACAACAAATTTCTTAAAAGCAGCTGGGGACTTAATTTTCTGTGGATTATATTGATTTGCGTTATTATAGGAACCGCCATTATCTTTATTTCCGGGCATCACCTGCGCAGGGAATTAAATTCGGGCAACCAAGCCTTTGTAAACGCATACGGTCAAAATATGGACAATGTGTTAATAAGCGCCAAGCAAACCGAGTACCAGATTATGTCCGACCGAACGATACTGAACTTTGTTTCCAATTCGTTTTACGACAAAAGGGATATGATCTTAAGCGCAGGAGATATAAGTCAAAGCCTCGCTTCACTTGTGCACAGCAACTATTGGCTCGATAACATCTGCTTGTACTCGGAAAAAAACGACAGGCTTATCGATATTAACGGCTCGTATTCGTCAGAGACCTTTTATGCCGCACACTTATCGGGCTCAATCGACAAGGACGCCTTTTTTTCAATCCTTCACGAAAACGGCGCCGCTTCGTATTTGGATTTCGGCGTCGATAACAGCCGTTATATCGCTTATATATCTCATAAAAGAGAGGCTTCAAACAGCTATACCGCCATTATGCTCTTAAATCCCGAAAAGGTTTTTGAGAATTTTATCAAGTCAAACTTTTCACAATACGGTGCGTTTGCGCTTCTTTATAAAGACGGAAACGCATTTATGTATTATGACGGTCAAGCCTGCACCAAAAAGCTTGACCTCGATTACGGCGATATTTCCGAAAACTATGCCTCCACCCGAAGCTTCCGCTTCGAGAAAAGAGACTATCTGATCACCTCTGCGTTATCATCGGTTGACGATTTTGTATATATCTTTCTCGATGACTACAGCCGAACCGGAACAATTATATGGATACAGGCGGCGCTGATAGCTGCTCTGCTTCTTTTATCGATTGTTCTGTCAAGCTTTTATATATACAAAAACGTTTCGACAAGCTTCAGAAAAATATATGATATTCTGATTAATATTCAATACGGTATAATACCCGACGAAAACATAATCGATACTCTTGAAAAACAGGTCAACGCTCTTTATAAAGAAAAAAACTCTCTGGAAACGGGGCTTTACAAGCACCGCAAGGCGGTTATATCGATTAAGCTTGAACGGCTTTTAAAAAGCTCTTCGTCGGACGATGCCGAAATCTTAGACGAGCTGAGCGAACTGGGGATTGAATTTCCGAATAACTATTTCCTTGTTATCGGGTTTTATATAATGGATTTTTCTCAAATATTCAGAGATGTTCCCGAATCCGACGAGAACCTTCCCAATGACTATGATTTGTGTATATTTATATTGGAAAATATCTTTGAAGAGCTTATCGGCGCAAAATATCCCATATACTTTACCGTATCCGACGGAATTCTTGCGGCTATACTGAACCTTCCGAAAATGTCGGGCGAAATAACAGAGGATTTGACGAATACGCTGAATGAGGGAATCAAGCTTATTTCAGAACAATTCTGCTTCAGGTATGTTATTTCGTTAAGCAATATCGATTTCGGCACAAACGGCATTAATACGCTTTATAAAAATATGCTTCTCAATTTTGAAAACATCGTGTCTGATGACGAAAAAATTATATATACATTCACACCGAGGAACGGCTCAAGCCCCGGCACCTCGGCGGGCTTTTATGAGCTGGAAAGACGGTTGTCCTCCGCAATTTCCGCAAAGGCTTTTGACAGTGCGATCAATACCCTCGATAAAATTTCGGGATTTTTTAACGATAATATGAGCACAATGGATATAAGCGTAAATATATTCAAGCTTTCGTCCGTCATATTAAACGCACTTTCTTCTATTATGGATGCCGAGCTTTTCAATGAAATAACGGACGATATAATCGTTGCCGAAAAAATAATTATACCATATGATTATTTTAACAAGATAAAAACGCTTTTTTCGGATTTAAAGGAGGTATACGGCTCAAATGAGCCTTTGCAAATAAATTCGGGAAATGCCTTGATTAATAAGGTTCACGAATATATTCTTAAGAACTTGAGCTGTACGTCTTTGGGGATTCCGATGATTTGTGATTATGTCGGTCAGTCCTCCCGCTCTCTTTCGAGAGAATATAAGCAGTATACAGGAAACACAATAAGCAAGTATATTCAAAACGCCCGTATGACAGAGGCAAAGCGGCTTCTGACCGAAACCAATAAATCAATAAACGAAATTTCCGAAGCCGTGGGGTATGATTATGCCATTTCGTTCATACGCACATTCAAAAAATTCGAGGGCGTTACCCCCTCCGAATTCAGAAACAATAATAAGGATTAAATCCGCCGGGCGGTATGCTTTGAGGGAAATATTGATTTTTACAGCAAAAGCGGTTTTGACTATGCAAGTAAATATTGAATATAAATACCACATGGTATTATAGAAAATAAATATTGCTTTCGGGAAACGGAAAACAATATTTTCAAACATTTGACTTTCGGTAAATACTATGCTAAAATCAATATAAAGTTAGTTTGCACACAAGACATTGTGATATTACGAAGTTTACAAAACCGGTATAAAGCTTCGGTTTATCTAATATCTTGATTATAAATGCGGAATCGGGAGGCGCTAAAACAGTATGAATCCAAAGTTTACGATTACAAACGAAATACTTTGCCATACCGCGGAATTTGCTGCTTTGGACAGAAAACAGTAAGCTT
>CADBUP010000082.1 GCA_902797885.1 uncultured Ruminococcus sp. | reverse complement strand
TCGGCGGAGTAAAAGGATAATACGATTATCGACAGAATATTGCTGAAAAAACAGCGTCACGGGGTGTTTCCGTGACGCTGTTTTAAAACCGGCAACAAGAGCGGAAAGGAGTGGCTTTGCAAGCTCTTACCGTACAGAATACTGTATTCCATAAGCGAGCATATATTGTCCTATGATGGAAATGATTAAGGGAAAATATAACTTTATGCGTCTATGCGTATTATAGAGGTATTATAGAGAGAGCGCGCAGCCGTAGACTTGGAAGGTTTTATATTGCTATCCAATTCTATGCCGCACCCATCCATTACATTATTAATAAAAAATTAAAAGTTCCTAACTACTGAACTTTGAATATAAAAGCAGATTTTTTTGGTATTGATGTTTTTAATGTGCCGTTAATTATTTCATTTTTTATGCTGCAATCAATCGGGTATACAGGTTTAACGTTTTTAAATTCCGCTAACGGTACACAAAAATCCCTGTCAACTTCATCGAGGTTGCCGACAATAATGTAAGCGGAGTTCTGAGCCTTATATCCGTATGCTATAGCGCTGTCTTCAAAATTCATTACGCCGCACGGATAAAAAGGAATGAGATAAGGTATCTCTGCTCTTATAGACTTGTAAAAGTCGACGCCCTCTTTTAAAACCTTAATTTGCTCTTTATTTAAAAGATGTGCTTCACCTGAAATGGCGGGGCGTTTAAACATAGAGTTTATCATATTAAATGCAATTTCGAAATTTGTGTGATGTTGCATAGGTAACACCCAAACCTGTGTTTGTCGAGGAAGAATTGCTGTTCCCGACATTGCAGAAATCACAGCTGTGGGTTTATAGTCAGAGGCATCTGAGGTCGATTGCACAGAAAAATGTGACAGAGATTTGTAATCCATTCGCATTCCGCCGCTTGCACAGTTTTCAATAATCAGATCAGGGTGTCGGTCATATATACCGTCAATCCATTTAAGGTATGCCTCTTGATGCTGCATAAGACCGTCTCCAAAACTGTCTGCGTCTATTTCTGTTCCGATGCCGCCATCTATATTATAATCGAACTTAAAGTATTTGATTCCAAGCTCATTTATAAGACGGTCAATAACTTTATTTAAGAAGTCGGTGACTTGACTGCATCTAAAATCAAAGTGGTAGCGTCCGTGGTCAATTATGCGTTTGCCGTGCCGCATAAAGAAACAATCGTCTGAAAATTGATTTAGTATGGGACAGTGTATCCCCATACTTTCGGGCTCAATCCAGATTCCGGGCTTCATTCCTTTCTGACGGATATAATCAAAGACTTCTTTTATTCCGTTCGGAAAGCGTTTGTCACAAACTTGCCACTCGCCTACCGTTTCCCACCACGTCCCGTCGGCATACCAGCCTGCGTCCATACAATATATTTCAGCTCCTATTTCGGCGGCGGCATCAATGACGGGTATTTCGCGCGCGGTCGTCGGATCTGCGTTGAGGCAGTTCATATAATCATTGAATATAACTGGCAGACAGAGATCCGCAGGGCTTTGATATGCAATTTCCCGACGATATTTTGTCATTTCCTCAACTGCACCGTTGAGGCTATCGGAAAATGCAACGGATGCGGCTGCGGTCTTAAAACATTCTTTGGGTTTCAGGTTTTTCCACCACCCGTTTTCCTGTTCGGAAGGACCTGATAATTTGAGATAATTTACGTTTTTAATATCACTTATTTCGAAGTTCCACGAACCGTTCTGCTCTATCTGCCAGAAAATACTTTCATTAGTGTTCTCTATAATTCCCATAGGCATAAACTCTTTGGTTGACCAAGTTCCTGTGTTAGAGATACAAATACGTTTTGTTGATGCCTCGTTTATATGGCTGTAGCCTAATTCCTTAGGAGTATATTTACGCCATTCAAGCTCACGGCACCAAGCGTTATGACATAGCCAAAGCTTCTCAAAGCCAAATCCGTACATACAAAAGGAACTGATATATTCAAGTCCGATATTCTCTGTACAAATATTCTCGACTTCCGCAAATGAACGCACGGCATTTACGCCATTGAAAAAGACATAGTGTTGTTTGATACGCAGCTTATTATTTTGAAGAGTAAATATAATTTCATTGTTTATTTCGCTGTGCGAAATATATTTAAGAGAGTTAGAAAGAGAACTTCCTATATGCTTGGCACCGTGATGTTCATCCGGGTTCTCGCCTGTGGCAAATACTTCAACCGGTGTAAAAAAGTTATTTGATTTAAGCTTTTTATTTTCTTTTCCGATATATATAAGTCCAAGTCTTCCAACATCATCTGCGGCAAACGAAAGATGTATCTTGTTTTTAAGAAAGTTAAAATACCTCATCTGTTTTCCTCCGATATTTTATTAAAGCCCGGCAAAAATTCTGATTGCCGCCTTTGCGTTTTCTTTCATACCGTTTTCGGCGGCCGCCGCAATATCGTGAAAGAAGGTTTTGTCAGCCATTTTTTCTACTGCTTCACCGCCTGCTTTAGCCATATAAGTATAATAATTTATTTTTCGGACACCGCACGCTATTACTTTTTTATAGTCCTCGGGTGATACGCCGCTTCCGCCGTGCATAACTATGGGAACATCTATCATAGATCTTATTTTTGATACTCTGTCAAAATCCAATTTCGGTTCTTTAAGGTAAATCCCGTGAGCCGTGCCAAATGCACAGGCAAGTGCATCGATACCCGTATCGTTTACAAATTTAAGAGCAGGCTCGGGATCGGTATAAATACTCTCGCCGCCGCCTTCGCCCGATTCCCTTGCACCCATACTGCCGACCTCCGCTTCAACCGAAACATCTTCGCGCTCGGCAATCTCTTTAATTATACAAGTATTTGCGCGATTGACTTCAAGATTCAACTCGGAACCGTCATACATAACAGATGTAAAACCTAAATCTATTCCCCTTTTTACATAATCAATATCTGTGCCGTGATCCAGATGAACGCATACGGGCACGCTTGAACGCTCCGCCATAAATTGCATAATCGGAGCGATTTCGTCCATTTTGCAAAGCCCCATTTCTTCGTGTACCTGTGCGTGCATAATTATTACAGGTTGGTTAAGTTCTTCTGCCGCGCCTATTACCGCACGAATGCTTTCAAGGTTCGGGGTGTTAAATGAACCTATTGCACAGTTTTTTGCCTCAGCAATTTTTAATATGTTTTTTAAGTTTACAAGCATTTTACTTCCTCCTGATTTTGTGTGAATTTTATTTTAATATTTGTGTTATAACAGTCACCCGACTCAATGAATTTTAAAATTCCGTCACGGCGGTTTATATCTCTGCCGTCAGGCGTACAATTACCCGGCTCTAAACCCAAAACGTATTCGCGTTTGCCCATCATCTTCCATTGAGTAAAGCAATCAAGCGTGGATTTGTCATATTTTATAACAAGTCCGCGTTTGATATCCGGATTAAATATTCCGACCGCCGCTGTATTCTCCTTTGCTTTTACGTCATAAAAGTAACAGCGTTCTTCATAGCCTTGCTGCGGTTTTTCCATAACAAGTCGGTTGTCTATATCCTCAAGTGCGTGTTTGTTTCGCGCCTTGACGGAATCGTGAGGGATATTTATAATTGCGTTTTCGCTGAGAAGCGGATAACCCATATTAATATGATACAGAAGCATACAAGGCGATTTAGCGCTTCCTATGTTTTCAACACTGTCCTCTATCTGTATTAGGTTTTCGCTTTTTGATATGGTATATGTACGGTGCAGAAGCAACTGCCGATTAAATATTGCCGCGTCACGAACTTCTGCGTATATTTTTATCTCATTATCATTCTCTGTATAATAATAGTGTTCACACGGAATATTTGATACGGTTCCGTGAAGCGGAAGAGCTTCGCCCTCATCGGTACAAGGACTTCCCACCGCTGTCAGACCGCAGGTTGTCATAAAACCTGCGGTAAACGATTTTAAAAATCCGTTGCCGTCTTTGTCATAGTATTGCGGGGCAACATATCCACAGGGCGAGAAATATCCGATGTTTGCCCCCGTACATTCTATGCGTGAAATATCCATTGCGCGGTCTGCCGATAAAGTGATGTTAAGACCTTTGCCGTTCCTGATTTCAAGCAGAGTCATTCCTTTGCCTTTGCCTTTTGTAAGCATATGTTCTTCAACTCCGCAAATTTGTGAGTCGTGACCGATATAAGAAGCTATATTCATTTCCAAAAATCTCCTTATGATAAAATTTGCTTTGAAAAGTTATAAATTTTTTCGTATTTTTCAAATTGCTTTAAATAAAATTTATGATTTTCGTTATTCGGACAGTATGTTATCTTTGTATGGGCAAGCTGCATATCGGGGGCGTAGATTTTAACTGCTCTTCCGGCAAGATATGCCGTGCCCGCAGCCCCGACTTCTTCTGTATCAAGCGCAGCAACGGGAACGCCCAGGACGTCTGCCTTAATTTGAAGCCATACAGAAGAGCGTGCGCCTCCGCCGGTTGCAACCAGCTTTTGAGGGGAAAGCTTATATCTTTTTAAAACCTCGATATTAACGGCAATTTCGTACGCAGTACCTTCCATAAGAGCTTTATATATGTCCGCCTTTGTGTGTTCAAATGTAAGACCTATTACAGCCGCTTTTGAGTTCATATCCATATACGGCGTTGCCGCACCGGCGAAGTGGGGCATAATGAGTAAATCGGTGGGAAGGTTACTCACATCCCTGTCAAGCCAAGCGTAAGATTTATCCGAAAAATTATCGCGGAACCATTTAAGTGTTGCGCCGCCCGTGTATGAAAGTGCATAGCAGGCGTATTTTCCGTTTATATGGGGTACAAATGAAAATCCGCAGTCAAACAGCGAAGGCTCTTTGGGTATACCGTCCATTACAACGGGAACACATTCAACCGTGCCGGTTCCGTCCATTACATCTCCGCAGTTAAATATATTTGCACCTGTCATAGCCGCAATCTGATCGTGACATCCGGAAACAATTTTAAGATTTGGATTTATTGAAAGCTCATCGGCAATTTCACGCTTTATTTCTCCGGCAACGGTTCCGGAAGGTACGGGATTTGACAACAGCTTTTTATCTATGCCGCAATAATCTAAAATATCCTCTGACCAACACTTGTTTTCTATATCAAAGCAGATTGTTCTTGCCGCAAGAGAATAGTCTATCTGTACGGCGCCGGTCAGCATATATACGATGTAATCCTGTATAAGCAGAATATGCCGTGCGGCGGCATATTGCTTCGGCAAGTTATTTTTTATCCACATTATTTTGGGAAGCGAATACATTTCGTGGGGCTTTGTTCCGGTTATATAAGCAAGGCTTTGTCCGCCGAAATGAGAGGACAACTTTGCGCACTCATCTTTTCCGCGCGGATCGGTATATAACATTGAAGGGGCGCAAGTTTTGTCACTTTCGTCAAGCATAACAAATGTTTCGCCAAAGCTTGTAACGGCAATCGCGGCGAGGTCAAAGATGTTCAGCTCGGATATTACTTTTTTTACGCAGAAGAGTATTTCTTCAGGGTCTATCTCGTGCAGACCGTTACTGCGTTTTACATCATATTCGGTATATTCGCATTTGACAAATTTTCCGTTTTCATCATATACGGCAATTTTACAACCGCTTGTTCCTATATCAAGTCCGCCGATATACATATTTTCACCTCTATAACTCTATCATATTATAACCCAAGTAGGTTGTAAAAGCCTCTTTTAACACCTTTGCCATATCGCCTTTTCCTATAGCTGTGTGATGTCTGAAACCGTTTTTGGCAAGAACAATAAGCTTGCGCTGAAGGTCTTCGATGTGTGCAACACCGCCGCATCCGAAAAATTCATATTCTATCGGCTCGCCGGTAAATTCGCCCTTGTCAACATAGAATGTGAGCATTCCGTCCTCTGTCTTACAATTAGAGTATGTCATCGGAAATGCGGCAATTCTGCCTTCGTTGCTTCCCCAGCCGCAGCCCGGGCAGCCTTTTGCAAACATCTTGTGATCCGTGACACGTCCTTTTCCGTCCATAAGACTTTGCGCAACGGGACCGCAATGGAAAAGTATAACCTTGTCGGGGTCATCTCCGTAGTTGTTGTTCCAGTCAAGACAGGCGGTCGGCGTCTCAGATGCCAAAAGCATTGAATACATATTTATAGCAGAACAAAGGTCGATTTCGCACGAGGCAACAATGCCGCGGTCATTGAGTTCACTTAAAAGCACACAAGGCGCAACGCCGAGAACGGTCTGCATCTCCTCCCAGCAACGCAGGGTAATACAGTCTAAATGGTATTCGCGCATCATATCATCGATTGCGACCGATACCTTAGCAAGGGTTTTCGTCTTATCGAACGGTACTTTTGAAAAGTCGGTGTAGTCTACAAGCTTTTTAATCCTGGCATTTACGGCATCGCTGTTTTCATCCATCTTTTCTACGCGATAAAACAGCTCCGATAAATCGTATGTATCACAGGTAATGCCATACTTCTGCAGGGTTATTTCATCGTAGCGCACGGTCTTGAATTTTGTTGTTCTTGCGCCTATAACGCCTATGGTAAAGCGTTTCATTCCGTTTACAACTCGGCATACCGCCGCAAAGTCCTTCAGATTTTCGGCAAATGCACCACTTGTCGGGTGTACAACGTGGGGCGGCATTATTGTAAAGGGAATTTTATACTGATGAAAAACATCGCAAATAGAAAATTTTCCGCAATATGAGTCTCTGCGATGGTCAAAGTCCATCTTCCCGATTTCATCGGGATATGCCTGAATAAAAATCGGCACTCCGCAGTCACGTACTGCGGCAACAGCGCCGTTTTCATCGCTGAAATTCGGCAAGGACATAATAAGTCCGTCATATTCACCTTTATGACTGTTTAGCCATTTAGCATATTCCATTCCCTCATCTTTTGTTTCAACGGCCCCGAAACGCGTCATATCTGCCGGAGGCATAATATAATCAAATCCGGCATTTGTAACCGCCGATGAAACCTCGTCGCGTGCAGAGGCAATCAGACTTTCGGGGAAAAAGCCCCTGTTTCCGAAATATAGTGCAAACGTTTGTTTTTTAGCTCTTTTCATTTTATCCGCATCCTTTTAATTAAGTTTATATATTACTATTGATTTTATCAAAGTTTGTGGTATAATTATAGTTAATTTTATTTTGAAAATTGTAAATTTGTCCGGGGGGTCGGATTTTATGAGCCTTAAACTTAATGTTGATGAATTGGAAAAAATATTGGAACTGTTTTATGCACTTTCGGGAATAAGAATAGTTGTGTTTGATGAAAATTATACAGAGGTTATAGCTTATCCTAAAGAAAAGTGTAAATTTTGTTCGGTTATAGGCTCTGCGGAGCATCTTTCAAAAGAGTGCAGAAGATGCGATATTGAGGCGTTTGAAAAATGTAAAAATTTAAACGGTATTTACATATATAAATGCCACGCCGGATTGACAGAGGCCACAATTCCGCTTAAAGACCATAACAAAATAATAGGATATATGATGTTCGGTCAGATTACCGATTTAAAAGATAAAACCTCTCTTGAAGAGTTCGTTGACAAAATAAATCACAGCCATAATCTTA
>CADBUP010000081.1 GCA_902797885.1 uncultured Ruminococcus sp. | reverse complement strand
CGCAACGGGCGCGGCGGCGGATTTATGGGCTTAGGGCAGTCAGTTTAAAGCAATATCTTGCTGAAAATAACTTTTTCGACAGTCTGAGGGGTCGGCTCAATCTGAGCCGACCCTTTTAGCTTGTTATTTCCGTGATAAAATTTTCGGATAAACCAAAAAATGCGCAGCCAAAGCCGCGCATAAAAACACATGACTCCAACTAATGCGACTTAGTTTTGCAATAATCTTATAATTAGGTGCAATAAAAGAGAGCATGCATTTTTACAGAGGTAAAATATGCACCCTTTCATAAATAAGAATATTAAACTAAGTCGCAGAATCAGTATATCATATTCCGACTGAATTTACAATATTTTTTTAATAATTATTGAAAAAATGAATTTTTTATATTATAATACTTATATTAACTTATATTAACCAATAGAAGGTATGGAGAGTGACGATATGACGAAGGAAGAGGTAGGAACTCGTGCGGCGGAGCTGAGAGAGCTTTTGACGCGTTACGGATATGAGTATTATACGCTGGACAACCCGACCGTTTCGGATTTTGAATATGACAGGCTTATGCGCGAGCTGATAGAAATAGAGAGCGAGAATCCCGAGCTTGTTACTCCCGATTCGCCGACACAGCGGGTCGGCGGTGAGATTTCAGAGGGGTTTGAAGAGGTTTCGCACACCGTTCAGATGCAGAGTCTCTCTGACGTATTCTCAAAGGAAGAGCTGTTTGAATTTGACGCAAGGGTTCGTGCCGCGCTTGAGGTCCAATGTGTTGATTATGTGACCGAAATGAAGATAGATGGGCTTTCTGTATCGCTTGAATATACGGACGGTGTTTTCACGCGCGGTTCCACGCGCGGAAACGGCTTTATCGGCGAGGACATAACCCAAAATCTCAAAACGATTCAGAGCATACCGCTCAGATTGGGCGAGCCGCTTCCTTTTTTAGAGGTTCGCGGAGAGGTCTATATGCCGCAGAAGAGTTTTTTAAGACTTAACGAACAGCGCGAGGCAGAGGGCGAGCCGCTCTTTGCCAATCCCAGAAACGCGGCGGCGGGGTCGCTTCGTCAGCTTGACAGTAAGATTGCGGCTGAGCGCGGCCTTGATATATTTGTTTTTAATGTTCAACAGATTGAGGGAAAGGAACTTAATAGCCACCGCGAATCCCTTGACTATCTTAAAAGCATCGGGTTTAAGACGATACCCGGAGACAGAATTTTTAAGGGAATAGAAGAGGCTTATGCCGAGGTTCTGCGTATCGGTGAGGAACGCGGTGACCTCACGTTTGATATTGACGGGGCGGTTGTAAAGGTCGATTCGT
This sequence comes from uncultured Ruminococcus sp., assembly GCA_902797885.1. Classification (GTDB taxonomy): domain Bacteria; phylum Bacillota; class Clostridia; order Monoglobales; family Monoglobaceae; genus UMGS1820. The sequence goes on along the minus strand of CADBUP010000081.1, from coordinate 33,696 downwards.
TCGCTCAGCGTGAGCTTCTCGGAACGACAAGCAAGACGCCGAAATGGGCGGCGGCCTATAAGTTCCCGGCTGAACAGAAACGGACGAAGCTTCTCGATATTGTTCTTCAGGTAGGAAGAACGGGAGTGGTAACGCCGAACGCGGTACTTGAACCTGTCAGGATTGCGGGTTCGACCGTCAGCCGTGCCACACTTCACAATATTGATAACATACGCGCTAAGGATATAAGAATCGGCGATACGGTGGTTATTCAAAAGGCGGGAGATATAATCCCCGCGGTGACCGAGGTCATAAAAGAGGCGCGAAACGGCGATGAAAAGCCGTTTTCGATGCCGGAGGTCTGTCCGGTATGCGGTGCGCCGCTTGTCCGCGAGGAGGGAGAAGCGGCGGTCAGATGTACAAATTCAAATTGCCCGGCACAGCAGCTTCGCAGTATAATTCACTTTGTATCAAAGCCGGCAATGGATATAGACGGTCTTGGCACATCGGTGGTGGAACAACTTCTTGACGAAGGGTTGATTTCGGACTGTGCGGATATATATAGCCTGAAATTTGACGATATTGTAAGTCTTGAACGTTTTGGTCAAAAATCCGCTCAGAACCTTATTGACGCGATTGAACGGTCAAAGGAACAGGGCCTTGACAGGGTACTTGTAGGGCTTGGAATAAGAATGATAGGAAGCCGTGCGGCGCAGATTCTTGCAAATGAATACGAAAATATCGACGCGCTGATTGATGCAGACGCGGAAGAGCTTTCGGCAATCCCCGAGATAGGGGCGAAGATGGCGGAGAGCCTTTGCGCATACTTTAAACAGGCGAAGTCTTTAGACATCATCGAAAGACTTCGCCGCGCGGGGGTTAAGCTTACCTATGAAGCACAGCGTGCCGGCGACGCATTAGACGGAAAAACCTTTGTGCTGACGGGGACGCTTCCTACGCTGAAACGAAGCGAGGCAAAGTCACTCATAGAATCAAACGGCGGAAAAGTCAGCGGAAGCGTGTCGAAAAAGACAGACTTTGTTGTTGCCGGCGAGGAGGCGGGAAGCAAGCTAGAAAAGGCAAAAGCCCTCGGCGTTTCGATCATAACGGAAACTGAGCTTTTGGATATGGTTCAAAAAATATAAAATTTTTGAATATTTTATTTCGTTTTGAGGCAATATAATTTTGTAGCCGATAAAGGCTTAAAAATATATAACCTTACGGAGGACATTAAAATGGACAATTCAACAAATCCCGGAATTTTTTGCAGCGTTCAGCAATGCACCTACAACGAAAACGGCTCAAAGTGTACAGCGGGCAAGATTGAAGTAGGTTCGTCAAAGACTTGCTGCAGCTCTTGTGATACAGAGTGTGTAACTTTTAAGGCTCGCTAAACGAAAAATAAAATAATTCAAAAGGGCTCAATCCGCTGTTTTTATGCGAGTTGAGCCTTTTTGAGTATATAAAATCTGAAAGCTTTTGGGTTTGTGACTTGTGTTCCGCGAAATTATCTGTGATTCTCTTCGGAGGAATTATCGCCGTAAGAGAGGGAACTATGTTTAACGCATTGCTTATCGGCGCGGCGGCAGGGCCTTTTATAAAAAGAGTCGACAAGCCGATAAACGAACCTGCCGCAGCAGGCCTCTGCTCGGCAACGTCCCGAGATTACTGTGCTTCCCGATAGGAGAGTATCACCCGTGCGTTTTAGTGCGGGTTCGGATTCTCCGGTTAAAATAGATTCGTTAATCTCTGCCTCGCCTGATTTTATAATACAGTCGCAGCATATCACAGAACCGCTTTCAAACAGAAATATGTCGCATTTTTTAACCTCTGACGGCGTTATGCTCATCGAAACTCCGTCTCTGATTATGTTGACACTCGGCAGAGATAAGAGAGTAAGCCTCTCTATCTGACGTTTGGCCTTTATCTCTTGAATAATCCCGATTATTGTATTTATTAAAATGACCGCGATAAACAAAATGTTCTTCCATGCACCTGCGAGCGCGAGGAGCAGAGCAATCAAGATATTCAAGAGATTAAATACGGTACAGATGTTTTCCTTTAAAATCCGTGGTATGGTTTTGGATATGTTGTTCATAAATATCACCCTGACTTTTTCTTTTCATCTATTACACGCGCTATGACAGAAAAAGTTGGGGAAAATTTTATTTAATTTTGTGGCCGCAGCTCGAACAGAAGTTATCGCCCGAGGCGGTTCCGTGTCCGCATTCGGGACAGGTAAGACCTATTTTGGCGCCGCAGGATATACAAAAGGTGTTTGACCTCGGCTGAACCGCACCGCAGCAGGGGCAAACGGCGTTTGAATGTTTGTATACTGTGTATACCAAAACTCCGGCGAGGTTGGTACATAGAGTGATGATTCCCCATATCGGTGCGGAAAGATGCGACTTTTCGGTGTTTTGGTATACCCAAAGAGCAATAATAACCCAATATATCATAAATAAAAGCATAAATATTCCTGCGGCGGCTTTAAGCGCCGATGTTCCGTATTTAACGGAGGTTGGGTTTATGATTACATACGTTCTTACTCCGCTTTTTTTATCTGCCGAAATTCGGCTGATTAAGTATGCGTTTTTGCCGCCGCTGAGATAAAAGTATTCCTCCTCTTCATATTTTTCGGTTTTGTCACTGAACTTTGAAAGCACATCCGAAAAAACGGCCGATAGCATAAACTCGTCATTCGACAAAAACCGAAGGGCGGCACCACCGTATATATCCGTTGTTAAAAGCCCGTTTTCATCTTTTTTCAGACTGAACCTTCGGCCGACAATCGCGCTGTTTGATGCCGAATAGGTAACAGTATTTTGCTCGTCGAGGGTTATCGCGTCGATTACATCGGCGGAAGCATCGGCAATTCCGCTCAGCAATGATTCGGTGTCGGATGAGCCCTGCTTTTCAAGTGCTTCACGCGCGGATGAAGTAAACGACCCGCGGGCGGGGAATTTGTTTGATTCGGGCATTTTTACGCATCTCCATAGTTAATTCATTATATTACACGCAGGAACGCCGAAAAAGTTGGAATGTTTTTTAAAATTGTATAACCAAGAACAAGTTTTGTCAACAGTATAAAAAAGTTTTTGCTTGACCGTACAATAATACTTATGGTAGAATATGAGTATAATAAAATCATAATCAGGATTCAACATCCCGAATGAAGCCGACAAAGCATAAAAAATAATAAACAAAACGGAGTGACAGAGATGACAGACGAAGAAGTAAGCCGCTTTGCGGCAATGATTAAGGAAAGTGAAAATACAGTATTTTTCGGCGGCGCGGGAGTGTCAACCGAAAGCGGAATAAAAGATTATCGAAGCGAGGACGGAATATATAATTCCGTTAAGGAATACGGAGTGTCGCCCGAGGTGATATTAAGTCACAATTTTTTGTTTGAGCACCCCGAGACGTTTTATGATTTCTGTAAGAAATACTTTTTTGATACCGGTGCGAAGCCGAACAAGGCGCATAAGGCCCTTGCGCGGCTTGAAAAAGAGGGTATGTTAAATGCGGTTATAACACAGAATATAGATAATCTTCATCAGCTTGCCGGAAGTCAAAATGTGATTGAGCTTCACGGAACGACGAAGAGATACTATTGTTCGGCTTGCGGTGAAGATATGCCTTATAAAGAGGTTGAGGCGCTCGGCGGAGCGGTTCCGCATTGCAGAAAATGCGGTGCGCTTGTTCGCCCTGATGTTACTCTGTATGGCGAAATGCTAAACGAAAAGGCGGTATCGGCGGCGGTATCGGCGATATCGGCGGCGGATCTTCTTATAGTCGGCGGAACATCGCTTGTAGTATATCCCGCCGCATCATACCTCGGATATTTCAGAGGACGAAATATTGTGCTTATAAACAAGGGAGAAACCTCGTTCGACAGCCGTGCGGATATAGTCTTAAGAGACAGTATAGGTGAGGTATTTGACAGAGTTATGAGTAAAATTTTTTAATATTATTCATATATCGACAAAATTTTCTGGTTTGTGTTATTTATACTTGAAATTTGAGCGGCGTTATATTATAATAGCTAATTAGAGAAGACAGAAAGGGGTACTTCTAAAATGGACAAAAAAGAATATGCTTTAAAAAAACATGAAGAATGGAAAGGCAAGCTTGAGATTGCCTTAAGATGCGATATTGAAAATAGCGATGATTTGGCTGTTGCGTATACGCCGGGTGTAGCTGAGCCTTGCTTGGCGATTTCGGAGAACACGGATTTAAGCTATAAGTATACACGAAGAGGAAATTTGGTTGCTGTTGTGACCGACGGAAGTGCGGTTTTAGGCCTCGGCGACATCGGCCCTGAGGCCGGTATGCCGGTTATGGAGGGTAAGTGTGCCCTGTTTAAACGTTTTGGCGGCGTTGATGCCTTTCCGCTTTGCATACGTTCTGAAAATGTTGACGATATAGTTAATACGGTTAGACTTCTTGCGGGTTCGTTCGGCGGTGTAAACCTTGAGGATATTTCAGCGCCGAGATGCTTTGAGATTGAAAAGAGACTTAAAGAGGTATGTGATATTCCGATTTTTCATGATGATCAACACGGTACGGCGGTTGTTGTTCTTGCTGCAATCATAAATGCGCTTAAGCTTGTTAAAAAGGATATTTCCGAGCTTAAAGCTGTTGTTAACGGCTGCGGAGCGGCGGGTGTGGCCATCACTAAGCTTCTCATAAGCGTTGGACTTAAAGAGGTAATCATATGTGACAGAAAAGGCGCGGTGTATGAAGGCAGAGAGGGTCTTAACGACTCTAAAAAGGAGATGGCACAGATTACAAATCACAATAAGCGTTCGGGTTCGCTGAAAGAGGTAATCAAAGGTGCGGATGTATTTATCGGCGTTTCTGCGCCTAAGACCCTTACACCTGAGATGATAAAGACAATGGCGGATAATCCGATTGTTTTCGCAATGGCGAACCCTGTTCCCGAAATTTTGCCTGACGAGGCGAAAGCGGCGGGGGTTGCTATTATGGGTACGGGACGCAGCGACTTCCCGAATCAGATTAATAATGTTCTTGCTTTCCCCGGAATTTTCAGAGGAGCGCTTGACGTACACGCGAAAGATATTAATGATGAAATGAAAATTGCGGCCGCGAGGGCGATAGCGGGCGTTATAAAGGATGATGAAATCACACCGGATTATATTATTCCGGATTCGTTTAATCCTAATGTTACAAAGGCAGTTGCTTCTGCGGTTTCGGAAGCGGCACGCAGGACCGGCGTGGCGAGAATATAAATATGTTGCTGTAAAATGGTCTTAATCGGGGTTTTTAACCCCGATTTTTTTATGCCTGAAAACGGCGGCGAAATTTGTGAACGACAAATTTCTTGAAAAATTTTATTTTTTTAAATATTATATTGACTTTTTGTGAATATATTGGCATTATATTGGTGTAAATACCAATATATTTTTAAGGAGGGTACTATGGGACAGCATCAAAGCAGTATTGAGGCAAGACAACGCATACTTTCCGCATGTGTTAAATTTTTTATTCGTCAAGGATTTTATAAGACGACTATTTCCGAAATTTTGGAGGAAGCCAAGGTATCTTGTTCAACGTTTCAGAACTTGTTTAAAAATAAGTACGGTGTTTTATTTGATCTTACTGAGTTTATGTTTGATAGCCAGTTCGCGGCGGCGAGGAGCATAAGCGAAAAAGATTTAAAACCCGTTTATGTTTATGCCGTGGAAACCGCAATACAGATGACGCTTAGTGAACTTAACGAAAATTTAAGGGAAATTTATGTCGAAGCGTATTCTGATAACGATACCACCGAATATATCTTCAGGCGTACGTCGGTTGAACTTAAAAAAATATTTTCCGACTATAACCCGGGGTATTCGGAGGGCGATTTTTATGAGCTTGAAATAGGAACGGCGGGAATTATGCGTAACTATATGGCGAGAAAGTGCGATCAGTATTTTACGCTTGAAAGAAAGCTTGAGCGGTTTCTTGAAATGAGTATGAAAGTATATAACGTTCCGAAAGACGAAAGGGAAGAGGTTATTGCGTTTGTGCTTAAAATTGATATAAGAAAAACTGCGAATCAAATTATGCAGAGGCTTTTTAAATCACTTGCGATGAACTTCGGATTTGAACTCGGAGAGAAAATGTAAAAAATAAATTTATATAAAATAAGGAGAATTTTTAAAATGAAGGCGAAGAGATTTTTAAGTATTTTATTACTCTTTTGTATGCTGATATGTGTTGCTCCGCCCGAGGCGTATGCTTTGGTCGGCGCGTCGCAGACCTCGGCGGCGAGGGAGGATATGGCAGCCTGGAGAATCTTTGAGGATTACAACGGCTATAATATCTATTGCTTAAACAATAGGTATATCAGATTTTATTTTCTGACAAGCAAGAATTCAAGCAACAAGAACAATTATATGGTGACGCTTCCCGCAAGAACCGAGGCATCGGGCGCGGAGGCATATGATATGGTATTCAACAAAGGAATATACCAGCGCGTGTATTTTACCATTGATTCAAAAGAAGTGTCATTTGACACACGCTCGGTCGAAACGGCATCGGTTGATACGAGCAGTATCGACGAGGCGACAGGAATGCCTGTTAAGGCCGCGGGAATCAAGACCGAGTATACTATCGGCGGAGGCAAATATAAAATCTGTACCAATTATTATATAACAAAGCTTGACGCGGGAACGGAAATCGGTTTCAGCGCAGGCGGAATGATTGGGCATGATGAGAATGACAAAGGAAGAACATGGGGTATACGCTCGGTTACTTCGGTCGGATATGTTAATGATCCCCCAATGTATGCCCGTAAGGACATAAAGGTTTTAACCGAAATGAAAGGTTTTAACAGGATGGGTCATGAGAATGCCCCCACCGCGGCAAGCCTTTATATGAATACCGCGGTAGGTACCACGAATCACGGTTTTACCAATACGCCGACGGCTATCCCGGGCGCGATGTCGCGCACACACGCCAACAAGGTTACCGGAGGTAATCAAAACGAGGCGATAACTGAGATAATGACAAGGGGTTATACATGGGCGAATCCTTTTACCGCGACATCGGGGTTGTATTGCGAATATGTAGACGGTTATTCACAGAATGTGCAGATCAACCGTGGACATGAGTACGGCTATATGGATTATGATGCAGGCAATATGCCCGAATACTTCTCGACCACGTCAAACGGCGACGTTATATTGGAAAACGCAAGCCGCACGCTTATGGGGCTGGAAGTTCCCGGCTACGGAAGTTCAACACTTTGGGGCTTTCGCGGTTTGTATGCAACAAACGAAAAGGACTTTACGCCCAACGATAACGTAACGATTAAGACGTCTGCGAGGCATCTCGGAATATACAAAGACGGTGACGGATACAAGGCTGTTCCCGCAAAGAGTGAGAACGAGCTTAAGACAAATAAGAAAAGCTACGGAGAGCCGATAGCGGTTCTGCGCGGCGATTATAAAGAAGAAGGCGACAGATACAAGTTTACCACGGGTGTGGCGGCGTTGTCGTCAACTGTTACAGCGGTATGGAATTTGGCAGACGGCGGTCTTTCAGTCGGCAAGGACGGAAGCATAGAAGCAAACCACGTAAGTCTTAACACGACGACGTTTAAGTTCTATCAGGAGAAAAACCAAAGCGGCAATGACATTACAATGGAGCCGAGAGCAGAGGGTATAAACGTAACAATAGATGCGTCTAATAACGCGGCGCTGATGGCGATAGATATACCAAATACCACGGTTAAGCCGGACGGTGCGGTGATAAAACCCGACGGAAATATTAAGTTTACCGGTGAGGTTGAGTTTCAGCTCTTCCCCGGTGCGGACTTTAATATAGAAGAGCTTGGATATGGTTTAAAGAACGGAAAATTTAAGATGAACGGTATCAAGGCTACGGGCAAAATCGACACGGCGGATATGATAGGCCTTGATATGGCGAAGGTAGAAGGTGAAATCGATACATTTAAGTCGTACTACCACTTCACGATGGAGCTGAACGTCTTTGACCTGTTTGAAAGCAATGCAGAGCTTGAGCTTAAGCGCTCTAAGCTGACGGGGTCGCTTATGCCGAATAAGCTGTACTTTTACGCAGGGTCGAACCTTGCAAAGATTCCGCTTACGCCTCCCGTTATTGTGGCTTATATAAAAGGTGCGGGCGGTGGCTTTGACCGACTTGCGGATACGTTTAACGGCGACTTTTTTGCGATTCCGCCGATACAGCTTACCATCACGGGTAAGGGCGAGATACTTAATGTTATGGAGGCAAAGGCTTCTTATACCTTCGGCCCCGCGTACTATAAGATTGAGGCAGAGGATGTCGGTATTTCGTTTATGAAGAAGCTTAATCTTATCGATAAATTTTCGATGTATGAGGGGCTTCAGGGCGAGACAAGAAATTATAGCGGCAAGAATTATACAGGTATTAAGGCGATGGGCGGCGCAAGCGTACACGTAAGCGTTCCCGAGGGCTGGGAGGTTATTCAGGCTCAGGGAGACATTAATGCAAGTGTATTTGCGGGGCTTGACAGCTACAAAGCTCCGACAGGGGTGTATATCGCAGCCGATTTAAGCGGCGGAGTAAGAGGAAGCCTGCATCTGCCGAAAGATTGGGGTGCAATAGGCGGATTGAAGCTTGGTTCTACAGGCTTTGACTTCTACCTCGGCGCAAACACTATGGTTCCCGTCAGAGGAGTAGACTTTGGCGGCGCGGTAAATAAGGCGTTTAAAAACTTTAAGGTTTATGGCGGTTTAAAGAAGGAGGCTGACTGGAAGGTGGTTAAATACCGCGTTTACTACATCTTCCCCGAGAACAATGCAGGATTTACAATAAAACCTTTTTGGTCGAAGCTGCCCGAATGGGATTGGGCGGATCATAAACCCATCGGTTACAGCGCGGTTATGAACGAAGAAGACGGAACCCTCGCGGTAATGAGCCTTAATATGGATGAGTTAAATACTGCGGTTGTAAATAACGCCGATGAATCCGGCATAGCGGCTTACAGCGGCGTCTTCAGCAAGGATGTTGAGCTTAAGGCAAACGCAGGTCAGACGCTTTCAAGCGATGCGACTGTGCTTATGATGCTTACGCCCAATGATGCAAATACTGATATAAACGCATTTGCAGACAGCATTACTGTTTCAAAGGGCGGCAGCGCGGTTACTTTAACAAAGCCGATATATAACGAAAACGAAGAGATAACAAACGAGAAAGACATAAATATGTATACTTCTACAAATGCCGATGGTAAGAATTGTGTATTAATCGGTTTGGGTGAGAACTCAAATATCGGCGATAAGTGGAACGTTACATCAACCCTTTCAGACTTTAGTGCAAGCCTCAACGCTTCGGCTCCGTTTGACAGCCTTGATGTGTCACTTAGCGGATATAACATTAGCGGAAGCGTTAAAAACGCGGAAGATGGTGCAGAATACGTTCTTGCGACATACTTCGGAAGCGAGAAGGGTAAAAGCGAGTATCTGATTGAACAAAGTGATGTAAATGATGTCTCAAATATAAGTTTAGAGATTCCTAAAGAGGGAACAATGCTTCCCACGGGCAAATATAATGTAACGGCAAGCCTTTTGAAAAAGGAAACGATTACGGTAACAAATGACGAGACAGGAGAGACTGAAACACAAACGGTTCTTCTTCCTGTTGACAGAGCTGAGTTTGATAATAAAGTTTCATATAAAAACACTCTTCAGCCGAACGCTCCGGAAAGGGTAAGCCTTACGGCTGTCGGAAATGAGATTATGCAGGCAGAGTGGGACGAGGTAGAAAATGCAGAGGGATATCAGATAAAGATATATCAAAAGGATGATAACGGCGAGCTTACGGATACAAGTAAGGGATATGATTTCAGCGCGGATGATATCAAGAAAATAAAAGACAATAAGTATCCGGGCGTAACATATGACAGCACAAGCAAGACATTTAGGCTTGATATGGCTATGACCGTTGGCGGAACGGATATAGAGTATGACGGCAACGAGAACAAAACAACAACGGAGAAGGCAAATCAAAACGCTGTTCTTGAAGCGAACAAGACATACGTGGTTGGCGTTTCGGCGTACAATTGTGTTAAAGATGAAGAAAATAACAATATAAACAAAGCCAATTCAAAAGTCAACAGCGAAGAGAAAAAATCGAATGAAACTCTTCTGCCCGAGTATACACCTATTGATATTGACGTAACCTTAAAAACCCTGAGAGGTTCAGAGTATGTTGAGCACGCGGTTGAGAAAAATGACGGAGAAGACGGCAGCGGTGTGTATACAACCTCTGCGGGCAACGGAGATGATAATACTTGGTATATAGGTGTATCGAATAAAAATAATGTAAATGCTGATTATACAATAACAAGGGTTGATAATAATGATAAATATATAGGTGCCGAGTGGGGCTATATCAACAGTTATATTGATGGTTCCGTAATGTTCAGAATCGATGCAAAAGTGAACAAGGGCATATATACCGATACAACAACCAAGTATCTGATGGTTGAGTTAGACAACACCGCGCCGATGCTGAGCCTCGATAAGAATGTTGTATATGCAGATGAGAAAACGGGCAAGTATCAGATAGGCGGAATCACCGAGCCGAATGCAGCGGTTTGCATTGAAGGAAAGGAAGGCACAGCTACCGCGGACGCTAACGGCAGATTCACATATGAAGGTCAGCTTGAGCTCACAATAGAGCAGGGTATATGGGACGAAGAAGGTAATCCTGTTCTTGACAAGGACGGTAACCACATGACGGAAACGATTCCCAATCCCGAGCTTGACACAGGACTTGTAAGGCTATACGCGACAGATGTAAACGGAAACGAATCCGCGGCGGCACAGACGGTAATCACATTTGGCTCCGACCCCGATAAAAACGATGATGGTAACGGCGGCGGAAGGCATACAGGCGGAGGCGGCGGAGGCAGAACGACGCGCTTTACGGTTAAATTTGATTCCAACGGCGGAAGCAATGTTTCAAGTCAGACGGTTGTCAGAAACAATTCGGTAACCGAGCCGGCAGAGCCGACAAAGGAAGGATTTAAATTTAACGGCTGGTATTTAGATAAGGATTTGACCGAAAAATACGATTTTTCGGAGAGGGTGACGAAAGATATTACTCTTTATGCGGCGTGGACGGAGAAGCAGACTGAAACTTCAGGAGAGTGGAAAAATCCCTTTGACGATGTTAAAAGCGGCGACTGGTTCTTTGAAGACGTAAAATATGCGGCTGAGAACGGCTTGATGAAAGGTACAAGCGAAACGATGTTTGAACCGAACGGAGTCTTAACGCGTGCGATGCTTGTTACGATTCTTTATCGCGCAGACGGCGAACCGAATGTGGGTAAAAACGTCAGATTTAGTGACGTTGACCCGAGTGCATATTACGCCGATGCGGTTGTCTGGGCACAGCAGAACGGAATCGTGTTTGGCGTAACCGAAACTGAGTTTGCGCCGGAAGCGAACATCACAAGAGAGCAGATAGCGGCTATTATGTTCAGATATGCAAAATATAAAGGATATGACATTTCGGCGGGAGAAAATACAAACATTCTTTCATACGATGATTTTGGCGATGTTTCGGAGTATGCAATAGAATCTCTGCAGTACGCGGTTGGAAGCGGCATAATAAAAGGAAGAACGGAAAGTACGTTAAATCCAAAGGATAGTGCAACAAGAGCTGAGGCGGCTGCAATTCTCGGAAGATTTTTAAAAACCGAAAAAAAGTGATAAAATAAAAGGGGGCGTCGCCCCCTTTTATTTTATATTTATGTTTACTCCGTTTACCTCTACGCCATCGGCGGCACGGATTAAAATATACTTTACTCCATTGATTATCTGAGTTGAGACCAGTTCTTTGCGTTCGGGGTTTACCTTTATGGTTACATCGGGGGTGGCAAGCTCAAATTTCTTGACATCTACTATATTTTTGGGATTGATTTCGGTGTCAGAGCCGAACTCGTCATCATACTTTTTGTCGAACGTTCCGACCTTTTCTTCGTCAACGCCGCAATATTCAAGAACTTCTTCAAGTCTTTTCTTAGTCATGGTGAGAGGTTCGTCATCCTTTGATTCCTTATGCTCGCGAACAATTTCGGAAATCTGTTCATGAACCGAGCGGACAGTCTCGAAATCGCATTCGCCTTCAAGAGTTTCGACAAGACAGCTTTCAAATGACTCTTTTTGTTCGGAAGCGGACATAGGCAGGGGAGTATTGAATATTTTTTCGATAAACATTTCGTTTATGTTTGAAATATCTTTTGTATAATAAAGTGCGCCGTAAATGTTTGCACAGCGGTCATCAAATGACGGAAACATAAATCCGAGCTGTGGCGGGCAGAGCATTAAATCGGCATCGATTGAATGAAACGAGTTGTCATAATCGCGAAATGAAAGTGCTGTTTTCATCTGCTTTACAGGGCAAATACTGCATATTATGTATGAGAAAACGTCGGTCGAATCATCTTTTTGTCCGTCAGCGGTGTAGGAGAAAACGTCATAGTTGTCATATGCCAAGAGAATGACGTAGTTACCGTCCATACTCACGCTTTCTATAACCTTATTATAAAACAAATTCACGGCGTCTTCATCCTTAAGCGCGGATTTTCGCATGTTCATTAAAAGCGCATGTTCTTCACTTTCCATTACCTGCTTTGTGCTGAAACTTATATCGATTAGGTTTGAACCGAGACCGCCTGATAGTGACTTCTTCATTATGGCGAGAAGTTTTTCGCTTTCATCGGCGGTGCATTTAACCATCGGCTGATAAAATGTTGTCACAATTTCGCGGTTTTCGTTTACAAGACAGCCGCGGATGCCCATAATATTGCTTTGGTCGGGTCTGAACCTGCGTCTGATTTCTCTTAATTCTTTATCGTTCATTGTATTCTCCTTGAATTTAAAATTAATAAGCGACAAGCCTTAAAGCCGCCGTCTTATCAGAGGGCGGACAATGACTTGCCGCATTTTGGTATGCCTGATGCGATTCGAACGCACGACCTTCAGAGTCGGAGTCTGACACTCTATCCAGCTGAGCTACAGGCACATATCAATCCGAGAAATATTATAGCATATCTCGGATAAAATTTCAAGTAATATTTTAAATATAATTTGTATCTGCGTTTTATACGCAGATACAAATTAAAAATCCTATCGAACCATTTCGTCCTGTCGGCCGGTTGCCTTGTGTGATTTTACAACATTCATAATTTCGTCTATACTGCTTACCGACATATCGCCGAGAACAGTGTTCTTGACAGCGGAAGACGCGTTGCCGAGTTCAAGCGCCTGTTGAACATCGCCGGTTTTAAGAAGACCGTATAGAACGCCCGAGAGATAGGCGTCACCGCTTCCGATTCGGTCGATAACCTCAATGCCGTTGTATGGCTTTTCTTCATAGAACTTTCCGTCATAGAAAATCTTTGAGTTAAAGTTATGACACGTCGGTGATACCGCTTCGCGTCTCGTTGTGGCAACAAGCTTTACGCCGTAGTCTTTTACATAGCCTTCCATAATTTCTTCGAGGGTTCCCGTGCGTCTGAGCATACGCCGCGATGTCTCCTCTGAGACAAAGAGAAAGTCAACATAGTTAAATACATCCTCGATAACGGCGCGGGCTTCGTCCTCGCTCCAGAGTGCAGCCCTATAATTTACGTCAAATGAAATCAGCGCCCCTGCCTCGTGGAAGTGTTTTATCACCTCAAGCGCCGTCTTGCGGAGATTGGGGTTTAGCGCCAGAGTAATACTGCTTATATGAAAGATTTTTGTTTTGGTGTAGATATCATCGGGAACCTCGTCAAGACTGAGCGAGCAGACAGATGACCTCGCACGGTCATAGATAACCGAGGACTTTCGCGGATATGCGCCGCTTTCGTAATAGTATATACCGAGACGTGATTCGGGGGAGTTATCATATACAAGATACTTGTCGCTTACACTTCCGCCCGAGATTTGATTTCGAACCAAATGGCCTATTTTGTTTGCCGGTATTTTGGTAATCATTGCCGAGCGAACGCCAAGCATAGCCGCACCCGAGACAACGTTTAATTCACTTCCGCCTACATTTTTTTCAAAGACCTTGCTTTGAGAAATTGTTTCCTTACCCGGGGGCGAGAGCCGAAGCATAACTTCCCCCATACCGATTATGTCAAATTCAGTATTTTCTTTAAACATCAGAATCACTCCTTAAATCGTTTGAGCCAATAATATAATCTAATTATATCAATAAACAGCATAAATTTCAAGTACAATTTCTACTATTGATATGACTGTTCTTGACAATTTAAAGTGAGTGTGATAAGATAGCCGAAAGGAAATAATCTGCCGTCTCGGAATTATGGCTTTTGAGACGGGGTATTATTATCTTTCCGCTAAGAAAAAAGGAGAATGATTATGAAACTAATGATTGCATCAGATATTCACGGCTCTTCATTATATTGTGAGGAACTTTTAAAGAGATATAACGATGAAAAGCCCGATAAGCTTTTGCTTTTGGGCGATATATTGTATCACGGCCCGAGGAATGACCTTCCCCGCGGCTATAATCCAAAGTCGGTTATAGCTATGCTTAACAATATAAAGGACGAAATAATTTGTGTCCGCGGGAATTGTGATGCGGAGGTCGACCAGATGGTACTTGATTTTCCCATAATGGCTGATTATAGTATTCTCGACCTTGACGGAAGGATTATCTTCGCAACGCACGGGCATATCTATAATGAAAAAAATCTTCCGCCGATGGGGAAGTGTGATATCTTGCTGAACGGACACACGCATATTCCGAAGTGCGTTTCCCATGGTGATTATACATATATGAATCCGGGGTCGGTTTCGATACCTAAAGAGGGCAGTCATCACGGCTATATGGTTTATGAGGATTCAAGATTTATCTGGAGGGATTTAGACGGAAATATAGTAAGTATATAAAGAAAGCCGCTCAGTTGAGCGGCTTTCTTTATATAAATGGCAAAATAAATTCCACAATAAGCACAACGGCACAACATGAAACGGCCACCTTGAAGAGACTCGCCCCAAACCAGGCGGCGATGATTCCGGCAAGGAGTGCAAGAGCGCCCGAAATCGGACTTTGTGTTGCGTTGAGTATTGCCGGAAAGGTCATAACCGAAAGCGTGACATACGGCACATAGAACAGGAATGACTGAAGAAATCTGCTTTTTATCTGCCTTCGTATGAGCGTTATGGGAAGCGCTCTAACGGCAAAAGTGACAACCGCCATAATCAATATATAGATATAACTGTTATGAGTCATTTTCAGACCTCCTCAATGTTTCTCGGGAAGAGAACCGCCGCCGCGGTCGAAATTACCACAGTAAGAATTATGGTTTTTGTTCCCTCAGAGATTCCGCTGAATATGGGCAGGCTCGCCGCGGCATAGCTCGCCGCAAAGCAGAAGATAATTATTCCGGCGATAATTTTGTTTTTACGGGCGGGCGGAATGATAACCGCCAAAAACATTCCGTAAAGAGCAACGCTGAGTGCGCTGACGAGTCTTAGCGGAAGAATGCTTCCGGCAATCGCGCCGAGGGCTGTTCCGAATGCCCAGCCCGGTGCAGCAACCGCAACCGCCCCGTACATATAAAACGGATTGGCATATCCCGGCCGCGATATGGAAATTGCAAAAAGCTCGTCAGTTGTGTAAAAACCCATTATCATTCGGTGGATAAGACTTGTATCGGGCGAGATTCGCTGGCTCAGCGCACAGGTCATAAGCATATATCGCGCGTTGGCTATGAAAGTCATAATCGCGATTTCTATATACGCCGCCTTCGCGGCAATCAGAGTTATCCCTGCGTACTCCCCTGCTGAAGCGTTACAGAGGGCGCTGACGATAAATGACTGAAAAACCGAAAGACCTGCGTTTTTCGCGGCTATTCCGAGTGAAAAAGATACTGCGAGGTAACCCAGCGCAATCGGGATTCCGTCGCGGATTCCATCACGGAAAGCCGTTGAATTTTTCTCTTTTGTTGACTGCACGATATTAAACTCCTAACTGTAATCATATATAACAGCTCCCCTTAAAAAGGGGAGCCGCTCGATTTTTAGCTTTTTAGCTTTTTTAGCCTTTATATCCGTTCGGATTCTTTGTCTGCCAGTTCCAGGTATCGGCACACATTTCGTCGAGTGTGTGAACCGCCTTAAAGCCGAGTTCCTTATTAGCCTTTGACGGGTCAGCATAACAAGCCGCGATATCTCCGGGACGTCTGCCGACAATTTTATATTTTATATCCTTTCCGCAGGCTTTAGAAAATGCCTTAACCATATCCAAAACGCTGTAGCCTACGCCTGTTCCGAGGTTGTAAATCAATACACCTTTTTCGTCTTTAATTTTTTCGAGAGCGTTGAGGTGACCCACCGCAAGGTCGGTAACGTGAATGTAATCACGAACACCTGTGCCGTCTTTTGTGTCGTAGTCGTCACCGAATACCGAGAGGCACTCGAGCTTTCCGATAGCAACCTGTGAAATATACGGCATCAGGTTATTCGGGATACCGTTCGGGTCTTCGCCGATGAGACCGCTCTTATGAGCGCCTACCGGGTTGAAGTATCTGAGAAGAATAACGCCCCAATCGGGATCGGACTTGCACAAATCCTTTAAGATATATTCGATAGTCAGCTTTGTCTGACCGTAGGGGTTGGTGCAGGAAAGAGGAAAGTCCTCTTTAATCGGAACCGTATGCGGATCGCCGTAAACGGTGGCTGATGAAGAAAATACCATCTTTTTAACGTTGTATTTGTTCATTATATCTAAGAGGTTTAATGTTCCGGTAATATTATTGTGATAGTAACGAAGCGGCTGAGCAACGCTTTCACCTACAGCCTTAAGACCGGCAAAGTGAATAACCGCGTCAAACTTGTTCTCAGCAAAGACCTTGTCGGTCGCCTCATAGTCAAGAAGGTCAACCTTATAGAACGGAAAATCCTTTCCGGTAATCTTTTTAACACGTTCAAGCGCTTCCTCACAGCTGTTGTCGAGATTGTCGAGCACAGCGATGTCATAGCCGTTTTCAAGTAACTCAACGCAAGTGTGACTGCCGATATAGCCGGCGCCGCCTGTAACCAAAATATTCATAGTCAAAGTCCCCTTTTATATGTAATTTAATTCATCCTATCTACTCTGTATGTTATCACAAAACAAATGATTTGTCAATCAAGGAAAATAGCATATTTCTGATATTTCAATAGTATATTTTTGATATCGGACAAGGAGGCCTGATATTTTTATAACAATTTCCACTTGTAATTTAAAATGTGTTATGCTATAATTGTTATGATTAAATTCGCTATAAACCGCGGTTCGGCGACAATGTTTTGCCTGCGGTGACATAAAATTCTCTGAGGTTGGAGGATGAAACATGAAAGAATATAAAGCCGGTATTGATATAGGCTCAACTACCGTTAAGCTTGTTCTGCTTGACGATGAAAACAACTTAATATTCGGTCAGTACCGCCGCCATTGCTCACATACTCAGCAGACCCTGGCTGAGCTTTTGCGTGAGGCACGTGAGCAAACGGGAGAGTGTATGCTTAAACCCAGAATCACGGGGTCGGGTTCGATTAACTTGGGAAAGGCGCTTAATATAGAATTTGTCCAGGAGGTTGTTGCCGTTGCTTCGGCCTTGCAATATACTGCGCCGCAGACCGATGTTGCCATCGAACTTGGCGGCGAGGATGCAAAAATCATATACTTCGACGGCGGAATAGACGAGCGTATGAACGGCGTTTGTGCCGGCGGAACAGGTTCGTTTATCGATCAGATGGCCGCCCTCTTGCAGACCGATGCGGCCGGATTGAACAAAGAGGCTGAATCCTACCGCGAAATCTATCCTATTGCCGCGAGATGCGGCGTGTTTGCAAAGACGGATATTCAGCCGCTCATAAACGAGGGAGCAACAAAGGCGGATCTCGCCGCTTCTATTTTCCAGGCGGTGGTAAATCAGACGATTTCGGGACTGGCCTGCGGCAAGCCGATTCGCGGCTGTGTTGCGTTTCTGGGAGGGCCGCTTCACTTCCTTCCCGAGCTGAAAAAGGCTTTTATACGCACGCTTAAGCTTACGCCCGAGACCACGGTTGACCCTGAAAATTCACATCTTTTTGCCGCTATGGGTGCGGCGCTTGAGGCCGATGAGGTGACGGGTGCCGATATAGATGAACTTATTTCACGTCTGAGCGAGGGCGTGGCTATGGACATTGAAATTAAACGGCTTGACCCGTTGTTTGCAAGCAGGGCGGAATATGACGAGTTCTGCTTGCGTCATAAGGCGGCGGTTGTGAAGAAGGAGGAGCTTTCATCATATGAGGGTGACTGCTTCCTCGGAATCGATGCGGGGTCTACAACGACAAAGATGGCTCTTATCGGAAGCGACGGTCAGCTTCTTTATTCATTCTATTCGGGAAACCAGGGAAGCCCGATAAAGACCGCGATTTCAGCTGTTGCCGAATTAAAGACTAAGCTCCCCGCCGGGGCGAGGATTGCGTATTCGTGTTCGACCGGATACGGCGAGGCCTTGCTTAAATCGGCGTTTTGCCTTGACGAGGGCGAGGTTGAGACGATTGCACACTGCACGGCGGCGGCATTTTTCAATCCGGATGTTGACTGTGTCTTGGATATAGGCGGTCAGGATATGAAGTGCATTAAGCTTAAAAATAATTCGGTCGACAATGTGCTTTTAAACGAGGCGTGTTCATCGGGATGCGGCTCGTTTATTGAGAACTTTGCAAGCTCTCTCGGCTATACCGCCGCCGAGTTCGCAAGTGAGGCGCTGTTTGCTGAGAATCCGGTCGATTTGGGCACGCGATGCACAGTATTTATGAATTCCAACGTGAAACAGGCACAGAAGGAGGGGGCGTCCGTTGCCGATATTTCGGCCGGACTTGCTTATTCTGTCATAAAAAATGCGCTGTTTAAGGTTATTAAACTTGCCGATGCAAGGGACCTCGGCAAAAATATAGTTGTTCAGGGCGGAACGTTTTATAACAAGGCGGTTCTCCGTGCGTTTGAGAAAATAGCGGGCGTTGAGGCAATTTGCCCCGATATTTCGGGAATTATGGGTGCATTCGGTGCGGCCCTGATAGCCAAAGACCGCTGCCGCGGCAGGGAAACCTCTATGCTTCCGCTTGATGAAATTCTGTCGCTTACATATGAGACATCGACGGTTCGCTGTGGAAGATGTTCAAATAATTGTATGCTGACGGTTAATAAATTTCCCGGCGGCAGGCGGCACATCACCGGGAACCGCTGCGAACGCGGTCTTGGCGGGGCTTCGGGAAAAAAGAGCGCGCCGAATATGTTTGAATATAAACGAAAACGGCTGTTCGACTATGAGCCGCTTTCGATTGAAGCGGCAAGCCGCGGCGAAATAGGGATTCCGCGTGTTCTTAATATGTATGAAAACTATCCGTTTTGGGCTACATTTTTTAAGGAACTCGGATTTTCGGTTGTTGTTTCGCCTTTCTCGGACAGAAAGATATACGAGCTCGGGATGGAGTCGATTCCGTCTGAATCCGAGTGCTATCCGGCGAAGCTTGCACACGGTCATGTTCAATGGCTCATAGATAACGGAGTTAAAACGATTTTTCACCCGTGTGTTTTTTATGAGCATCAGGAGACACCGGGTGCGCAGAACCACTATAACTGTCCGATTGTTGTTTCGTATCCCGAGAATTTGAAAAATAATGTTGAGGACATAGCTCTGAAGGGCATAAATTATGTCAGACCGTTTATTGCGTTTACCGATAAAAAAACGGCGGCCGACCGGCTTGTAAGGCTTTGTGATGACGAATGGAGCATCCCGGCGGACGAGGTTAAAAGGGCGGTCGATTCCGCTTGGAAGGAACAGCGCCGGGCAAAGGCCGATATTCGCCGTGAGGGAGAGAGAATCTTTAAGCTGATGGAGAAAGAAAACGGAAACGGTATTGCGCTTATCGGAAGGCCGTATCACACAGACCCTGAGATAAATCACGGAATCCCTGAGATGGTGGCGTCATACGGCTTGACGGTGTTTACCGAGGACAGCCTTCCCATTGACTTTACTCCTCAGAGACCGGTGCGTGTGAATGACCAGTGGGTTTATCATTCAAGGCTTTATACAGCGGCGGAATTTGTCAGCCGGCGCGATGATATGGAGCTTATTCAGCTGAACTCGTTCGGCTGTGGACTCGATGCGGTCACCACTGATGAAGTGTGTGAGATTATGGAAGGGGCAAACAAGCTTTATACCGTGCTTAAAATCGATGAGGTCAACAATCTCGGCGCGGCAAGAATCCGTATAAGAAGCTTGCTTGCGGCAATGAAAATGCGCCGTGAACGAAACATCTGCGCAAGGCCTAAGGATGTTCGTTATAAGCGAAGCGTGTTTACCAAAAAGATGTTTGAAGAGGGATATACGATACTTGCGCCGCAGATGAGCCCGATTCATTTCAGCCTTCTTGAACCTGTTTTCAGAAGATTCGGGTTTAATATCGAAATCCTCGATAATGATAACAGAAGCGCGATTGACGCCGGGCTTAAATTCGTCAATAATGACGCGTGCTTTCCGTCAATCACCGCTGTCGGCCAGATTATGGAGGCGGTGACCTCGGGCAGATACGACACGGATAAACTGGCGATAATTATGTCTCAGACGGGCGGCTGCTGCCGTGCGAGCAACTATGTTGCGTTTATCAGGCGTGCGCTTGATAAGGTCGGACTTTCGCACATTCCCGTTATCTCGCTCAACGCGAACGGGATGGAGAAAAATGACGGCTTTAAGCTTCCGCCGGCATTGATTATGGCTGCGGCAAAGGCAATCGTATACGGCGACCTGTTTATGCGATGTCTTTATCGCGTTCGTCCATATGAAAAAACTAAGGGGTCGGCAAATATACTTCATAAGAAGTGGGAGGAAATCTGTATTGACTCGCTGATTAACGATAAGAGTCACAAGAGCTTTAAAAATATCTGCGAGGCGATAGTTGGCGCTTTCGATAACTTCCCCATAGACGAGAGGCTTGTCAAGCCGAGGGTCGGCGTTGTCGGCGAGATTCTTGTCAAGTATATGCCGCTTGCCAACAATCACCTTGTTGACCTTCTTGAAAGCGAGGGTGCCGAGGCGGTTGTTCCCGATCTGATGGATTTTATGAATTATTGTTTGTTTAATGCGGGATATAAACACGAGTTCCTCGGCGGAACATTGCGTTCGGCGGTCGCGTCAAATATCGGAATCAAGGCGATTCAAAGGCTCAGAAAGCCTGCGATTGACGCACTTAAAAAGAGCAGGCGCTTTGAAGCGCCTATGCCTATTGAAAAGGTCGCTGAGCTGGCAAAGCCGTTTTTGTCTATCGGAAATCAATACGGCGAGGGGTGGTTCCTCACCGGTGAAATGGCGGAGCTTTTGACATCGGATGTGCCGAATATAGTATGTATACAGCCGTTTGCCTGCCTGCCGAACCACGTTGTCGGAAAAGGCGTGATAAAGGCTCTTAAAAACAGCTATCCATATGCAAATATCGTTGCTGTTGACTATGACCCCGGCGCGAGTGAAGTGAACCAGCTTAACCGCATCAAGCTGATGTTATCAGCGGCGAAGAAGAACCTGCAGAACGAAGCGGGAAGCAAAGTCAAGACTTCCGAGAAACACGACAGGGCCGAGGTATCGGCCGCGTTAAGGCGGTGATTCGGTGACACTTCAGCAGATAATATATGTTTTAACAATATCAGAGGCGGGGTCGATGAACAAGGCAGCAGAGACGCTGTTCATCTCTCAGCCGTCGCTGACAAACGCGGTAAAGGACCTTGAAAAAGAGGTCGGGATTTCAATCTTTCTTCGCACAAGCAGAGGTGTTATACCGACCAGGGAGGGGGAGGAGTTCCTCTTATATGCAAGACAGCTGTATCAGCAGTATGAGCTGATTCACGAGAAATATATCGAAACCAAGAATATCAAACGAAAGTTCGGTGTATCAACTCAGCATTATTCGTTTGTTGTTAAGGCATTTGTAGATACGGTCAAACAGTTCGGAACGCTGAATTATGAGTTTGCTATCCGCGAAACAAAGACCTTTGACGTAATATGCGATGTGGGGAACTTTAAAAGTGAAATCGGACTTTTGTATTTAAACGACTTTAACCGAAAGGTTATAGAAAAGATGCTTGATGAGAATGACTGTGAGTTTAAAAAGCTTATAGACTGTGACGCATATGTGTATATATGGAAGAATCATCCCCTTGCGGACAGAAAGTCAATAAGCTTTGATGAACTTAAAGACTATCCCTGTCTTTCGTTTGAACAGGGTGAGAACGGGTCTTTCTACTTTGCCGAGGAAATACTCAGCACCAATGAATATCAGCGGACAATCAAGGCGACTGACCGTGCGACGATGCTGAATCTTATGGTCGGACTTAACGGGTATACGCTGTGCTCGGGCATAATCTGTGAGGAACTGAACGGCGAGGATTATATCGCCGTTCCGTTTGAGGCGGATGAGGACAATCCCAACAGCTCAATGGAAATAGGATATATAATTAAGAAAAATACTGTTCCGAGCCAGATCGGCGATGTGTTTATAAAGGAGCTTTCGAGGTATCTGAATGTTTGAATCGGAAAATGCCTCCGCCGCGGCGGAGGCATTTGTGCGTAGAATAGGATGTAATAAGCGAAAAATTTCATTTTAATAATATATCATTTTTTCATGTTGCTGAGCTGTTTGATTTGCCCCGTGTTTTATTAGTTTTTAATCAAAGTCCTGTCGCAAACTCATCAATTAAATATATGCCGTTCTGCTGTTTTAATATCATATAAAACGATGTTTTCGTTTGGTTTGGATCAAAGACAGAATTTTCGGCAGGTATCATTTTTACCTCCGGCTGTGCAATCCATTCACCGTTGGTATAGCCTTTTTCTGCTAAATTATCAACTGTGGCTATGCTTAAAGGCGTTGCTTTTTTCATGCCGAAAACATAATTATCACCAAAGAAATTGTCTACACAGCTTTGAGTGCAGTATCTTTTCATTTTCTCAAAATCCTGATTATAAAAGGCCTTAAAAAATAACTCCACTGTTCTTATCGGATCCGACATTTCTCTCAGATCTTTCTCTGTTTCCAATGCATCAGTTACGGAAAAGGTTATATCGTTTCTGTTTTTATCAAAAATGTTATATTCTAATTTGTATAAGTGCGTTCCGTAAATTTCATTTAAAACACCCGATACAGAACCTAATTGAACATATGTGATGCTGTCCTTCAAAACAGGCGGAACAATTAGCACATCAAAATTTATGGGTTCCGGATTTGATAATATTTTTCGTATTTCCTGACCGATTTCAATTTGATAAGTATATTCCGAATATCCGTTTACGCTTCTTGACGGCTCGTTGATTGAAACGGTTATTTTCCCATTATCCCAATTAATATAATTTTCAGGATTACTCATAATACCCATTTTTTCAAACAGTTCCCTAAGCGGAACATATACCTCGCCGTTTTCTATAAAAGGCTTATTCGTGAGTTCAATTTTTTCGCCGTTATTCAGTATTTCAATAGTGTAATCATCAGTTGTCAAATCTGATAATACGCCACTCGCAAAAACCGTTGTTGAAAGCATAATGGCGGCAATAACGGCGGATAATACCGACATAAATCTGCTTGTTGTTTTCTTATTTTTAATCATAATAAATCTCCTTTTCAAAATTTTTTTACTGCTTGCCATTTGTGTGGTAAGCGGAAGCTGTTTGGATTTACCTGTCGGAAGCAGGGAGAGAATTGTGTTGATATAGCTCATTTCCTCGCTGTCCGTCATATTTTTTGTAACCGACATATCGCAGGATATTTCACACTCTGCCGCGATTTGTTTTGAAACATACCACACCATTGGGTTAAACCAGTACACGCATTTTACAAATTCGGCAAACCATTTATATAAAATATCGTGCCGTTTAAAATGCGTCATTTCGTGGCGGAGTATGTTATGTAATTGTTCTTCCGAAAGCTCTGTTTTCGGCAAAATCAGCGTTGGTCTGAATACGCCTGTCATAAATGGTGATGCAACATTTTTCCATATCCGAACATTGATTTTCCTGTCGGTGTACTCGCTGATTTCGGGGCAGGATATAACCTCACCGGTTTTGCGTATTTTAATATCCAACCTTACATATCGTACAACATTTAAGAGCATTAAAGCTATTGCGCCGATAAGCCATAAATACGCTAAAATATTCATTCGGTTATAAATTATTCTATCCCATATAACAGATGTTTTCCGTAAAAGCTGTGGATTTTGAGCCGTATCCGCCTGCACAATATTTTCGATTGCGTCGGGTTGTTCGCTGACAGTTGTTTGTTCCGTCTGTGTCGTTTGCGTTGTAATGCTTGGCGTGGGTGTCGGGTTTACATTAAACCGCACCGGCATAAGCATTACAAAAAGCACGCACAGCCATATGTAATAATGCCACGAATACCCAAAAATCTTTTTTGTTATCGGGCGGAACAGGCTGATAACAACCGCAAGGGCAGAGCCGGCAAGAGATGTGATTAAAAGGGCTTTGAATATTTCGCTAATCAAGTTTATCCCTCCTTATCCTCAAAAATCGCTTTCAGCTCTCGTATATCCTTATCCGAAAAATGTTCCTCTTCAAAAAGTGCGGCAACCAAATTTTCGGCTGAGCCGTCAAACAGATTTTTTATAAGGCTTTTCACCTGCGATTTCTTATATTCCTTTGCCGTCAAAACCGGTGTGTAATACCAAGCCTTGCCCCGTCTTTCGGCAGACAACGCACCTTTTTCAACAAGCCTTGCAAGAAATGTGGCAATCGTTGTACGCTTCCAGCCCTTTTCTTCAACGGCTTTTCCTATTGCCGCCGAGCCTATCGGCCTATCTGCTTTCCATACAACTTTCATAATTTCAAGCTCTGCTTCACCTATATTTATATGTTTCATAAGGCATATCTCCAATACGTTCTACTTTTGTCGACATGTATAGTCTACCATATTAGACATACTTTGTCAAGACTTTTTAACTAATAATTGGTTCAAAAATTTAATGATTGCTATAGATAAAGACTATAACTATCAATAGATATATAATATTGGACAATGGCGGAAAAGAATGGTATAATACGTTATAAATAAAGAAAAACCCGATAATGGGTTTTGGTAAAATGATATAGCGATTTAATATAGGAGTTGACATATATGACCGAAGTTTTATGGCATGGCAGAGGGGGGCAGGGCGCTTTTACGGCGGCAAGGCTCTTGGGAGAAGCGTATGCACTTAAAGATTCAAACAGCTTTGCACTTGCATTCCCGTCATTCGGCCCCGAGAGAAGAGGGGCGCCGATTAGAGCGTTTACTAAGCTTGACAATAAGCCTATAGGCAACCGAAGCGAAACAAAAAAGGCTGACTTCAGTATTTTTTTAGACGATACGCTCTTTTCGGAGGAGGCATTTAATGAATTAAAGCAAGGCGGCGTAATAATTTTAAATTCCAAAAGGCCGATGGAGGATAAACGTGTGTTTGTTATTGACGCGGATTCGATTGCCGAGGAAATATTAAAGAGACCCATCACCAATACGGTTTTGCTCGGCGCGTTTTCGGCCGTGTATGACGGAATATCTATCGATGACGTGATTTTTGCTATTAAACAGGGGATGCCCGAAAGACTTCATAAAAGAAATATAGAGGCCGCCCTTGCCGCGGCGAAGACAGCAGAGGAGGCATTTAGATGAAACCGTATTTAAGAGATAAGATACCTGTGGGCTTTGAAGAAATTCCTGACGCCCCCGCGTATGAGGCCGGATATCTTGTAACCAAAAATGCCGGATGGAGAAACAAAAGACCGGTTATAAATTCCCAAAAATGTGTCGGCTGTCTCAGGTGTTATATGTATTGCCCCGACGGGGTTATCTATAAAAAAGACGGAAAGGTCGATATCGATTATGATTTCTGTAAGGGGTGCGAAATCTGCAGAAAAGTCTGTAAAATCGGCGCGATAGAAATGGAGGCGGAAAAATAATGGCAAGAAAGTTTTTATCGGGAAACGAAGCGTTTGCGGAGGGAATCCGTTTAGCAAGGCCGCAAGTTATTTCCGCATACCCGATTACTCCGCAGACAATTGTGGTTGAGAGATTGTCTGAGATGGTTGAGGACAACAGTCTTAAGGCAGAGTTTATTCACGTTGAGTCGGAACATTCGGCGCTTTCGTGCGCAATGGGGGCATCGGCGGTCGGCGCAAGGGCGTTTACCGCGACCTCATCACAGGGGCTTTTGTATATGGCCGAATGTCTTACCTATGCGTCGGGAGGGCGATTTCCGATTGTCATGATGAACGCAAACCGCTCGACCGCCCTTCCGTGGAATATTTACGGCGACCAGCGAGACTCGATTTCGCTTCTTGACAGCGGATGGATTCAGGCGTATGCCGAGAATGCACAGGAAAGTCTTGACCTTGCCTTGATGAGCTATTATATAGCCGAGCATCCGACTGTTTTAACACCGTTTATGGTGAACCTTGACGGATTTGTTCTGACGCATACATATGAAGTTGCTGATGTTCCGACGGCGCTGCAAGCGGATGAGTTTCTTCCGCCGTTTAAGACGGAAAATAAGCTTGACTTAAAGAATCCTAAGAACCTCGGATTTTCGGCGGGACCCGAAACGAATACTGCGTTTAAGTATAAGGAACACCTCGGCTTACTGAATTCAAAGCCGATTATCAAAGAGGCGGAAGAAAAATTCGAGAAGATATTCGGAAGAAAATATACCGGGCTGACCGAAAATTATAAGACCGAGGACGCGGAGTATATAATAATTACCCTCGGAAGCATATCGGGTTTGGTCAAGGAGACGGTAGACTGGCTCAGAGAGAACGGAAGGAAAGTCGGAATGCTCAGGCTGCGTTACCTGCGTCCGTTCCCGTCGGAGGAAATAGCCTCGGCGGCCGGGAAAGCAAAGGCGATAGCCGTGCTTGAAAAGGATATTTCATTCGGCAATGAGGGAACGGTGTATACCAATGTGAATTCTGCACTGTATAAGCACGGACTGACCATACCGTCATCAAATTATATCGGAGGTCTGGGAGGAAGAAATATTTCCGAGGAGAAAATTGAACGGATTTTTGATGAACTTGAGGATAGAGAGACAAAGGTGACGTTTTTAGAAATCGGAGGTGACCGTTAATGGCTTTAAATGCAAAAACTCTCAGCGATGAAGAATATTTTTACGGACACAAGGCGTGTGCCGGCTGCGGCGGAAGCCTGGCGGTTCGTATGGCACTTAAGGTTCTGGGAGAGAATTCGGTTGCGGTTTTGCCTGCCGGGTGTATGTCGGCTGTCGGGTTTAACTTTCCGCAGCTATGTTTTTCAAACAACGCTATAATTTCAACCTTTGCCGGAACGGCGTCTATGCTGACCGGGATTGAGGCGGGGCTCAGAGCACAGGGCATAACCGATTTCCACGCCGTCGGCTTTGCCGGTGACGGAGGAACGGCTGATATAGGTATTCAGGCGCTTTCCGGGGCGATTGACAGAAATGATAATATTATATACATATGCTATGATAACGAGGCGTATATGAATACTGGAATTCAAAAAAGTTCACTTACGCCTTTCGGCGCAAGGACAACAACCACTCCGGCGGGGGAAAATATAAGAGGTAACCTGAGACCGAAAAAGAATATGTTTGAAATTGTTGCCGCACACGATATTCCATATGCGGCGACGGCAAGCATAGGATATATAGACGATTTTATCAATAAGGTCGAAAAGGCGTCAAAAATAAACGGTACAAAGTACATTCATGTGATTGCGCCCTGTCCGACCGGATGGGGTGTGGCAACCGATGAAACGGTTGACATTGCTAAAGAAGTGGTTGACTGTGGATTATGGTACCTCGCCGAATACGAGGACGGAGGGTATAAACTGAATTACAGACCTAAGAAATTTACTGATGCCGCCGATTATCTGAAACGTCAGGGGCGTTTTAAGCATCTGACTGACGATGACATAGATATCATAAAAGCTTCACGAGATAAGAAGTGGGCTTATATAGATAAAAATTTCAAATAACATGAGGAAAAGAAAATGAGCAGAGATATTAACAATAAGTACTGGGATGAAGAACTTGAAACAATGCCCAGAGAAGAGCTTGAAAAGCATCAGCTTGAGGATTTAAAAGAGATTGTAAAGTTCGCATATGAAAACGCTCCGTATTATAAGAGATCGTTTGATGAGGCGGGAGTGAAGCCTGAGGATATAAGGACCCTTGAGGATATTCAAAAGTTCCCGTTTGTGGATAAGAAGACTCAAAGAGATACACAGGGTAAGGGTTCGTTCCTCGGCGAGTTGTGTGCCGTTCCCGAAGAGGATGTTGTGTTTATTTCAACGTCGTCGGGATCTACGGGCGTTCCCACTATGAGCCCGTTTACAAAAAAGGACTTTGATGAATTCCAGAACACGGAAAGCCGTTGGTTCTGGCAGATAGGAATGAGACCTAAGGACAGATATGTTCACGCCCTTAACTTTTCGCTTTACGTTGGCGGCCCTGACGTTATAGGCGCTCAGAATCTCGGCGCCCTTTGCATATGGGGCGGAACCCTTCCGAGTGAGAGACTTTTGTTTGTCTTGAAGACGTATCAGCCGACTATAATCTGGACAAGTCCTTCATATGCATGGCAGCTCGGCGAAAAGGCTCTGAAAGCCGGAATTGACCCCAAAAAGGATTTGAATATTAAAAAGATTATTGTTGCCGGAGAGCTTGGCGGTTCGATTGACGCAACAAGAAAGGCGATAGAGGATTTGTGGGGAGCAGAGGTTTATGATTTCTACGGTCTGTCTGATATATTCGGCGCCTGCGCGGCAATGTGCGAAGCGAAAGACGGTTTGCATATTGCGGAAAATCATATTTTGGTTGAGACGGTTGACATTCACACGGGCGAGGTTTTAAAACCGGGCGAAGTCGGAGAACTGGTATTCACCACCCTCAGAAAGCACGCAAGACCGCTTATTCGTTTCCGCACGGGTGATATTGGATGGATTGATAACACCCCGTGTGAGTGCGGCAGAACTCACGGAAGAATTCATATCAACGGTAGAAAAGACGATATGTTTATAGTTTCGGCGGTTAATGTATTCCCGAGTGATATCGAAGCGGTTATACGGAATATGAGCGGAATAACGGGCGAGTATTTAATCAGGGTATTTGAGAAGAACTTTACCTGCAAGTACTCGGTCGAAATTGAGAAAAGCGCGAACAATTCCGAAACCGACGAAGAGGTTGCGGTAAGAGCAAGCGCCGCACTTAAAGGCCGTATTGGCGTTAAGCCGTATTCGGTAATAGTACATCCTGACGGCGGACTGGATACACGTTCGGAGCATAAATCAAGGAGAATTATAGATGAACGAAAGCTCGATTATACAATTTGACAGTCAATATGAGATACTTCCGGTGATTGACGCACACACGCATATTTTTCCTGACAACATTGCTGAAAAGGCGCGGGATAATGTCAGCAAGTATTACGGTGCGCCGATGTATACCTGCGGAAAGGTCTCTGAATTATACAGAGTGAGGGGCGGAGTGTACAAAAACCGAAGCGTGGTGATGCAGCTTGTATGCTCGCCCGCGATTACTCCGTCACAGACCGAGAGTATCAATACTTTTATAGCGAGCGTCTGCGAAAAGGATGACAGCCTGATTGGCTTCGGAACGCTCCACCGTGATAACGAGAACTATAAATCAGAGATTTCGAGAATGAAAATGCTTGGACTAAAGGGAATAAAGTTCCACCCCGATTTTCAGAGAACAAATATGGATGACCCAAAGCTGATTGAAATTTATAAGGAGGCCGCAAGGGCGAAGCTTCCCGTTTTGTTTCATATGGGCGACAGGGTTATGAAGTATTCAACTGCGGATAAACTGAGAAATGTTCTTGACGCTGTACCTGAGCTTATCGTGATAGCCGCCCATATGGGCGGCTATATGCACTGGAAAGATGCGTTTGATATTATTCCGGTATGCGATAGGGTTTATTATGATATTTCAAGCACGCTGAGCTTTGTTCCGCCCGAGGGTATCAGGAAGATGCTTAGAAAGTTCGGAACGGACAGAATTTTCTTCGGAAGTGACTTTCCTATATGCAATCCGACGGACGAACTAAAAAAACTTGACGAAATCGGACTAAATGACATTGACCGGCGGCGGATTGAGTGCTATAATTTTATTGACTTTTTGAATAAGGTAATAGAAGGAGAACAAAAAAATAATGAAGGAACTAAGCAAAAGAACGGCGGGTTTTACCGACTCGGTAATACGTCGTATGACCAGGATATCAAATAAATACGGTGCGGTAAATTTGTCACAGGGCTTCCCGGACTTTAAACCTCCGAAAGAAATACTAAACCGCCTTGCCGAAGTTACAAAAGAGGACTTTCATCAGTATTCGATAACGTGGGGGTCACAGAACTTCCGCGAGGCTCTTGCGGCGAAACAGTCGCGGTTTATGGGACGAAAAATCGACCCCGACGCCGAGATTGTTGTTACCTGCGGAAGCACCGAGGCAATGATGGCGGCAATGATGACGGTTACAAACCCAGGCGATAAGGTTATAGTTTTTTCGCCGTT
Source organism: uncultured Ruminococcus sp. (assembly GCA_902797885.1). Lineage (GTDB taxonomy): Bacteria > Bacillota > Clostridia > Monoglobales > Monoglobaceae > UMGS1820. Next base: position 3,105 of record CADBUP010000081.1, on the reverse strand, counting down.
TTACGAAAACTATGGCGCGGACACCATCCTTTCCGGGGCGGAACCGATTTATGTTCCGCTTTATCCGCCTGAATTCAATTTTAATACGGATGAGCTTGAGGCGGCTTTCAAACAGAACCCCAAGGCGCTTATCCTGTGTAATCCGTCGAATCCCTGCGGAAAGGTTTTTACGTATGATGAACTGAAAATCATTGCTGATATGGCGGAGAAATATGATACATATGTTATCACCGATGAGGTGTATGAGCATATTGTGTATGAGCCGAGTAAGCACGTTTATTTTTCGAGTCTTCCCCGAATGAAGGAAAGGACAATTTCGTGCAGCTCGCTTTCAAAGACGTATTCGATTACCGGATGGAGGCTCGGCTATGTTATTGCTCCGCCCGAGATAACAGAAACGGTAAAAAAGGTTCATGACTTTTTGACTGTCGGAGCGGCGGCGCCGCTTCAAGAGGCGGCGGTCGTCGGCTTGAAATTCGGTGATGATTATTATAAATGGCTTTCTGATAAGTATACGGCGAAGCGTAATTTGTTCTTGAAGGGACTTGACGATTTAAAAATTAGGCATACGGTGCCTGAGGGCGCGTATTATATACTTCTTGATATTTCGGAATTCGGATATGAAAGCGATGTGAAATTCTGTGAGGATATGGCGAGAGAGGTAGGCGTAGGAGCTGTTCCCGGCTCAAGCTTCTTTAAAGAAGATGTGAACCATCTTATCAGACTTCACTATGCAAAAAAGGATGATACGCTAAACGAGGCACTCAACCGCCTCTCAAGTCTGAGAAAGAAAATGTTAAAATAATTTAAGCCGGCGTGTGCCGGCTTATTTTGTTAAATCCTTTATTACCTCGCCGGCTATTATAAGGCCGACAACAGACGGAACAAACGCCGTGCTTCCCGGAACCTGGCGGCGCTGAGTGCACTTCCGCGCCGTTCCGGGCGGACAGATACAGTGTGCCTTACAGCTTATCGCCATATCCTCGGTAGGGGTGATTGGTTTTTCTTTTGAATATACGACTTTAAGTTTCGGAATTCTGCGTTTTTTAAGCTCATATCGCATAACCCTTGCAAGCGGGCAAACCGAGGTTTTGTATATATCCGTCACCTCGAAAGCGGAGGCGTCAAGCTTATTTCCCGCGCCCATTGAGCTTATAATCGGGGTTTTTGTCTTATACGCGTTTTCAACGAGTTCAAGCTTTCCCGTTACTGTGTCGATTGCGTCAACAATATAGTCATATTCGCTAAAGTCAAATTCCGCCGAGGTTTCGGGAGAGTAAAACGTCCTGTGTTTGTTTATTGTGACATCAGGGTTGATTTCAAGGCATCTTTCCTCAGCAACGTCAACTTTATACTTGCCGACTGTCTTTCTCGTTGCATAAATCTGACGGTTGATATTTGTCAGACATACCTTATCGTCATCGATTATGTCAATAGTGCCGACCCCGCTTCTGACAAGGGCCTCAACGGTGTAACCGCCGACACCGCCTATCCCGAATACGGCAACGCGTGAATTTTGAAGTCTTTCCATTGCTTCCCTGCCGAGTAATAATTCTGTCCTTGAAAATTGATTAAGCATACTCTGCCTCCCGTTAATAATTTTCCAAAAAGCTGTGAGTTCCTGTCTTATCCTTGTAAGCAATCACGGTTTCGAGATTCACATTCTGCATACTTCTGAAAATGTTGCTTTCAACCTGAGGGTTCACCTTTTTTAAGTCCGCTATCAGGTGCTTAATCTCCATCCGCTTAGACCCCGTCCTGCTTGATGTCAAGCACGCCTCTGATGTACAGGTATCGGTGAACTTACACGCGCATTGTATAAAGTGAAGGTCGTTAAAATCACGCCAGCGTTTAATATCGTCCTCTCTTATATGATACATAGGTCTGATAAGTTCCATCCCCTCAAAGTTGGTGCTTTTGAGCTTTGGCATCATATTTTGAATCTGTCCGCTGTAGAGCATACTCATCAGAATTGTCTCTATAACATCGTCGAAGTGGTGACCGAGAGCTATCTTGTTACAGCCGAGTTCCTTCGCTTTTGAATACAGATAGCCGCGTCTCATTCTTGCACAGACATAACAGGGCGACTTTTCTATTTTATAAACCGCATCAAAAATCGTGCTTTCAAATACGGTTATGGGGACGTTGAGCATACGGGCGTTACGTTCGATGATTTCGCGATTTTCGCTGTTATAGCCGGGGTCCATAACCAAAAAGACAAGCTCAAAATGAAATTTGTTATGGCGTTTCAGCTCTTGAAAGAGCTTAGCCATAAGCATCGAATCCTTTCCGCCCGAAATGCAGACGGCAACGCGGTCGCCCTCATTAAGAAGGTCGTATTCGTTAATAGCAGAGGCAAATTTGGAAAAAAGTGACCTATGAAAGGTCTTTCTGATACTTTTTTCAACCTCTTCGGTTTTATCGTTGTCGGCTGAAAGCCTTTGGCGAAGCCAGCCGATATAACCCTCTTTCAAACTGACCGCAAAAAAGCCCTTATCGCGAAGCGTCTGAGCAAGGTCAAGGCTCACGATTCCTGACTTGCAATATAAAATTATTGTTTTTTTCTTATCCAACTTGCCTTCATCAAACTCGGAAAGAGGAATATTTATTGCGCCGTCGATACAGCCGTACTGAAATGTATATTCCTCGCGTATATCGACAAGCTGATAATTCTGAGCTTTATCAAGCTCAGCAAGTGTGATTTCATCCGTTTTGTTTATCTCAGTCATAAGTTTCACCTTTGAATATGAAATGAGGTCATAAGACCCGTTGTTTAAATGTGTATTATAGCACAGCTTGACGTTTACGTCAAGCTTCGGAATATTAAATACCTTGTTGAAGATAGCGGAGAAATGACGAAATTCCATTTATTTTCCATAGCTTGAGTTTATCGGTAAATAAAAAACCCGCCGACTTAAGTCAACAGGTTTTTTGCGTTTGGCTGCCTGACTAGGATTTGAACCCAGACAAAGTGAGTCAGAGTCACTTGTGCTAACCATTACACTATCAGGCAAAATAATGGTGCGAGCAGTGGGACTTGAACCCACACGCCATAAGCACACGCCCCTCAAACGTGCCTGTCTGCCGGTTCCAGCATGCTCGCAT
>CADBUP010000080.1 GCA_902797885.1 uncultured Ruminococcus sp. | reverse complement strand
CGTACCCGTCATACCAGAGAGCTTCTTATATAATCTGAAGAAGTTCTGGAATGTAATTGTCGCGAGAGTTTTACTCTCATTCTCAACCGTTACGCCTTCCTTTGCTTCGATGGCCTGATGAAGTCCATCGCTGTAACGGCGGCCAAACATCATACGCCCGGTAAATTCATCAACGATGATAACCTCGCCGTCTTTTACAACATAATCCTTATCGCGTTTCATAACGCCGATAGCCTTAATAGCCTGGTTTATGTGATGCGAAAGCGTCATATTCTCAGGGTCGGTAAGGTTGTCTATATTAAATGCGGCTTCCGCCTTTGACACACCCTGAGGAGTGAGTATTGCTGTATGAGCCTTTTCGTCTACAATATAATCATAATCATCAAATTCATGCTCATCCTCAACCTCGACCTTTGAATCTGTTTCAACAACCTTTTTAAACTTTAGCGTTTTAGCGAATCTATCCGCCTGAACGTAAAGATCGGTAGATTTGTCACCCATTCCCGATATGATGAGCGGCGTTCTCGCTTCATCTATCAAGATGCTGTCAACCTCGTCGACAATAGCGAAGGCATGACCTCTTTGAACCTTGTTTTCCTTATAGATAACCATATTATCACGAAGATAGTCAAAACCCATCTCGTTATTTGTTCCATATGTTATGTCCGCGGCATATGCCTCTTTGCGCTGAGCATTATCCTTGTCGTGAATGATAAGCCCTACGCTTAATCCAAGAAAATTATAAAGCTTTCCCATCCACTCGCTGTCGCGCTTTGCGAGGTAGTCGTTTACCGTAACGATGTGAACCCCGTTACCCGTCAGCGCATTAAGATATGCCGGAAGGGTCGCAACAAGCGTCTTACCTTCACCGGTTTTCATTTCGGCAATCCTGCCTTGATGCAAGACAATACCGCCGACAATCTGCACAGGAAAGTGTTTCATACCGAGAACACGCCACGAAGCTTCGCGGCATACCGCGAATGCCTCGGGAAGAATGTCGTCCGTTGTTTCACCTTTTTTAAGTCTATCTTTAAATTCATCCGTCATCGCTCTAAGCTCTGCGTCGGTTTTTGCCGCCATAGTTTCTTCCAATGCGGTAACCTTATCTACAATAGGATAAATCTTTTTAAGCTCACGGTCGCTGTAAGTACCGATGACTTTTTCGATTATATTTTTCAAACCCATAGTAATTCATTCCTCTCAGAATATTCATTCCTAACTATTTTACCACTATTCTTTATGTTTTGCAAGAAAAAGTTTTTAACTTTTTAAGGAATTTTTCCATTTTTAACCCCATCTTAACCGTGTAATAATCTTGTAACAATTTTGTATTGCAGTTTTAACGTGACATCTGATTATCTAATGATATAATATTAGACAAGAAATAATATTTTTTAACATAAAAGCGGTGTGTAAAGACAAAACCGCGGAACGGAGATTATTATGAGAAGAGAAACCTTAAGAAAATTTAGTGCATTTCTTGCTGCGGCGGTTATGGCGGGTTCCGGGCTTGTTGCATTAGCCGATGTATCACAGTCACCTGTTAACCCGTCGGTACAAGGCGAATCTACCGGTACGGGTACGGATTCCGGAACATCTGAACCTCAGCAGCCTTCAGATGTTGAAGCTGATATACGTGTAAACTATATTCCAAAAACTGAGAACGAATATGAAGTTAAATTCACCTCTTGGACATCTTTAAAAGACTACAAAGATATTGCATTTACCGTTACACTTGCAGACGGTTATACAGCGGAGATTTCTTCATATATTCAGAGCGGCTCGGATTTCACTCTCAAAACGACTACCTCTCTTGACGGTAATAAGGGCTATACCTTTTCGGGCTGCACGCAAAAATCCGACTCTTTAAGGCCTGTTTTATGCACGGTTATGCTTAAATCGAACGAGCCCCCGACAGACGGCAAACTTATATTTAAAGATTTTTCCGCAAAGGATAAGGATGATAAAACCGTTAATTTTACACCCGTTCTCACGGTTAAACAAGGTACGGATTATCATAAGCTCAATAAGGATGAGCAGGCATTATATGACGAAATTATTTCGATGCCTGCCGTTGATAAGCTGAGTTTTTATCAGCAGGGCGAAACCGGACAAAGCAAGGTTCTTGCGGATATTACCGCTCTTTCGGAAAAGATAAATGACGCATCTGACAAATATAAAAAATTGTCAGATGAACAAAAGAAAATGTTTGATGATAATCTTGCGTATGACAACAAGACCTTACCCGAATTTGACGAACTTATTAAAAATGTTTCGGCAATGACAAAGGCATACGATGCCGTTAAATTATCGGATGACTTATCAAAAATAAAAGCAAAAACCGATGACAATATTACAAACTACTTGTTTATATATGATATCTTTGAGAATAAATTAAAGGAAAATATTACATCTGAAGAATTTACAGCTAAGCTGACAGACGCTTTAAAAAATGAGCTTGGCGTTATAACCGCATCGTTTGAAACAGACGCCAAAACCGTTAAGGATAGCTTTAAAAATCTTGGCTACGGTGAAAAACTCGATAAAATTGAGCTTCAGTTAATCAGAGTTCAAGAGAGAAGCACAGACACATATTACAATGATTATTTATCAGATGTTCTTGGTCAGGTCAAGGATGTTAAGGAAAAACTAAAAAATGACACTCAATGCTCAGATAGGGATAAAGTAAATTATAGCAATAATGCTGATACAATTATCAAAAAGATTGAGTCGATACAAAAGGGCGTTTCCGAGATGCCTAAATGTGAAATATCTTCTGTCTATTTAAACAGTTCATATAAAGTTACATTTACCCGAAACAGAAGTGTAACTCCGGCCGCTTCGGTTAAGGTGGTCGTCTACAATACTGATGGAAATAAAATAGATGAGAAAACATCTGATTTTTCTGAAGAAAGCACAACCGTTAATGTTTCGATACTTGCTTCAAGTAAAAAGGGTTACACCCGAAATACTGATATTACATTGGAGTTATATTATATAGTACAAGGCGCCGAATTTAAAATAGATACAAAAACCGCTACAGTTCGTCTCGCTGCGAACAATTCAAATCAGACCTCCGGCGGCGGAAGCAATATTTCGGGGGGATCGTCAGGTAGTAACAGCGGGTCTAATACAGGTGGAACGAAGTTCCCCAGTAATGAAGATAAAACCACAACTGACGTTAAGCCTATAGAACCTGAAAAAATGCTGTTTAATGATATAGATAATTATGATTGGGCTAAGGATTCGATTGAGGGTCTCTATTATGCCGGTGTCATTAACGGTATGGACGAAGGTGTATTTAACCCTTCCGGAAGTGTTACGCGAGAGCAATTCTGTAAGATGGTTGTTCAGCTCTTCGGTGTTCTTAATTATGACGCAAAAACAACATTTATTGATGTTAAACCTGATGCGTGGTACACACCGTTTATTGCCTCGGCAATAAACGCCGGTTATATTCAAGGTCAATCAAACGAGTATTTCGGCGTAGGAGAATCTATAATGCGTCAGGATATGGCGACTATTCTTTATCGTGCGCTCGGCGAAAGAAATAGCTCGGCTGTTTTAAGCTTTACGGATACCGATTCAATAGCGCCATACGCAAAGGATGCAATTTCACAGCTTGTTGGGCTCAAAATTATAAACGGCTACGAGGACGGAAGCTTTAAACCGCGCGGAACAGCAACCCGTGCAGAAGCCGCAAAAATGATTTGGGGCGTATATAATTTAATAAAGAAATAAAAGCAGTCAAGACAAACGCCCCCTCAAAGGCATAAGCTTTTGAGGGGGCGTTAAATAATATTTGAATATTTAAACTTCCATAATTATCGGAAGAATCATAGGACGGCGTTTTGTCTTTGAATACAAAAATCCTCCTACATCATTTTTAATTCTTGTTTTTAGAGTTGTCCAATTGAGACTTGTACCGGAGGTGCATTGTTCAACAATATCAGCTGAAATACTGCGAATCGACTCCATCAAATCCTCAGATTCTCTCACATATACAAATCCTCTCGATATAACATCAGGGCCGGATACACAAGTGCTCGACGATTTTTCTATTGACAGAACAATTATAATTATTCCATCCTCAGACAGGTGCTTTCTGTCGCGAAGGACTATGTTTCCTACATCGCCGACGCCGAGACCGTCAACCAACACCCTGCCTGACGGAACGGTTCCTACAAACTTTGCGCTTCTGCTTGAGAGCTCCATAACCCTGCCTATATCCGAGATAAATACATTCTTTGACGGAATACCGGTCTGAAGCGCAAGCTCCTTATGTCTGGAAAGATGCCGGTATTCACCGTGAACCGGAATAAAATATTTAGGCTTGGCAAGAGCCAGGATAATACGCTGTTCCTGCTGGCAGGCATGTCCCGATACATGAACGTTATCCTGTCTCTCATAAACCACCTCGGCGCCATGCTTTAAAAGCTCGTTTACTACATTCGATACGGTCTTTTCGTTTCCTGGGATAGGACTTGCTGATATTATGACCATATCGGTCGGTTCAATATTTATCTTTTTGTGAATTGAAAACGCCATACGCGTAAGCGCCGACATTGATTCGCCCTGACTTCCTGTTGTGATAATTACGATTTTATCTTTCGGGTATCTGTCCACCTCATCTAAATCAATCAATGTGTTTTTAGGTATGCTCATATAACCAAGCTCAATCGCAGCATTTAAAACATTCACCATGCTTCTTCCGGTTACAGCGACCTTTCTTCCATGCGTATGCGCCGAGTTTATAATCTGCTGCACCCTATGTACGTTTGATGCAAAGGTTGCGATTATAATTCTCTTGTTAGCGCCCTTGTCAAAAAGGTTTTCAAATGTCTTACCGATTGAACGCTCACTCATAGTGAAGCCGGGCCTGTCTGCATTCGTACTGTCCGACATAAGCGCAAGAACGCCCTTATTACCCAGCTCGCCTATGCGCGCAAGGTCAATCATATCACCGTCAATAGGCGTTGGGTCAATCTTAAAATCACCCGTGTGGAGAATTACACCCGCCGGTGTGTGAAGCGCAATAGCAACAGCGTCAGCAATTGAATGATTTGTGTGAATAAACTCTGCGGTAAAGCAGCCGAGCTTAACAGTATCTCCGGCCTCTACATTGACTAATTTCGAAGCACTTAAAATGCCATGCTCTTTAAGCTTATTTTTTAATATACCGAGAGTAAGCCTTGTTCCATAGACAGGTACGTTAAACTCTTTTAAAACATACGGCAGGGCGCCGATATGATCTTCGTGTCCGTGCGTTAAAACAATACCTCTTATTTTTTCCGCTATTTTGTGCAGATATGTGATATCCGGTATAACACAGTCTATTCCGGGCATATCGTCATCCGGAAAAGCCATTCCACAGTCGAGTATGATTGCATCGTTCCCACACTCAAATACATTCATATTTTTTCCTATTTCGTTTAGACCGCCAAGCGGTATCCATCTTATTTTTTCAGTTCTTCTCAAATTCATTCCTCCAATTTTCAGGGCATAACCTATAATGCCGCTGTCTTTAAAAACATAACAAAAATAATTGAAGCGTGTAACCTTCAATTCTAAAACAATATTGTAATATAGCTTTCTTCACTTGTCGGGACACGAACTATTTTATAACCTCCGGCAAAGCAAAACTGCTCTAATTCTATAAAGCATAAAAGTCAATATATGGTTCTAATTTAGCCATATATTAAATCCGAACACATATCACAATATCTATTATACATCATTTAATTCAATTTTGCAAGTCTTTTTACTTGATTTGTGAAAATTGTACTTAGTTCCTCCGCCGCTTCTGTGTCATATCCCTCGGTTATAATTTTTATACAATGCCTGTATTTTTCGGGAAGAACAAGAACCCAGCCGTTGTTGCTGTAAATTTTAATTCCCTCGGTCATATCAGTTTTTGAATTCTTGTATTTGGAATACAAGTTTTTAATAACCTCGGATTTCCTGCTGTTCGGGCATTCGATTTCTATCTCGCGGTGAATAAATATAGGAAGCTTCTTACAGAACTCGCTGAATTCAATCCCGCGGCTGTTTAAATAGTCAAGAAGAGCGACCGAAAAATAAATTCCGTCAAAGCAAAGCCTGAACTGCTCATCTAAACCGTTCTTTATTAAAAAGTTCAGAAATTCTTCATCCGAGGTTCCGCATTTTAAAATTTTAATTCCGGCATTCTTGAGCCTGTTTTCCAGCATTCTCGGTGCCGAAACCGGAAGCGCTGCTTCCTTTGTTTCAAAATGTTCGGTTAAAAGAATAATTGCGGCGGACAAAAACTGATTTTTGTCGAGTGTTATAGACTCTGTGCCCCTTATCGAACATAGCTTTCCGTTTCTGTCAAGCTCTGTGATAAACTGTTTTTTTATATTTTTATCTGCGTGTCTCTCTATCTCCGAAAGAAGAACCTCAAGTATATCCGAAACAGTTTCGGATTTTGTCTGAAGTTCCATATTCATTATAAAGTGCCTGCTTTTAATTATATTCAATATACTTTGAATATAAGATATGCGGAATTCTTTAACCGACATTGCCTCTCGTATATTCGCTACATCAGCACGATAAAAAACATTATTAAAAAATATTCCTTCAAGTATTTTTGTGTTTTCAGTTCCGAGGTTTGAACCGTCTGATTCTATAAACTCAATTTCAGGATAATAAATTCCATCTGAATCCGATTGGTTAATATAAAGAGACATTTTCAATCCATAATATTTTGTGCCCGAGCGCATAACAGGCAGGGACGCATCGTCAAAAGAAAAAAGCCTTGCCCCCGATGATATTATTCCCGATGCGGCCGCCCCGGCAAGCATCATACAGACCGGTGCCGAGTCATAACCGAGTCCTATTCTCTCGCCGTTAAACATCGTTCCGAGTGCCGACCCGAGCTTAGCTATAAATTCAGGAGTTATGTCGATATTTACCTCTCCGTACAGCTTTCCGTCTCTGAAAAGATGTTCTGTTCCCACACTTCCCCATACAAGGTTGTCATTAACCCGTGTTCCTTTTTTAATTCTCTTGTTCTGCCATATTCTGATTCCCGAACGCAGGGTACAATTTTCTTCTATTCTACAGTCTGAACCAACAATTACATTTTCGTTTAGAACTGAATTCATTCCGACATTAACATTGTCAGCCAAAACAGCTCCGCTGATGATTGCGTTTTCCGATAAAGTACAGTTTCTTCCGATAATTGAGTGTGATATATCTGCGTTTGCCTTTATCGTACAATTTTCCGCCAAAAAGGTTTCTCCGCCTATTTTTGCACCGCGTTCTATTCTGCATCCACGCGAAATATATGCCGGCGTTTCAATTCTGACTCCGCTTTCAAGTATGACATTTTCTTCAATCCAAAGTCCCTCTTTAACCATATGTCCGTCAAGTCTGAAATCAAGTCTGTTATTCATTATTTCGCTGTGGCATTTTTTATATGAATTTAATGAAGAGATAGTATTTGACGGCCTCTGAGAAACATAACCGTATATCCTCTTTTTTTGATTAAGGGCGGATTTTAAGATGGAAGTTCCATTAAGCTCGCCGTTTTCTGCGATTAAAGCTAAGGCCGACTTGTTGACAATAAAAATACCCTCCGGTTCAAATTCAGTATTTGCCGAACGGTATCCGCTGTTTGATAGACCGGTTATTATATTACTTGAATTCAAGTTGACACGCATATTTCCTTCGCCGTCGGTCACGGTTCTGAGAACGACTGTCATATCGGCACAATTTTCATTATGAACAGCTATCACTTTGTTAATATCTTCAGATGTTATTAAATTATTTTCTACAACAATAACAGATTCCTTACCCGAAAAAAAAGAAAAGTCATCGTCTTTTTTATAAACAAATATTTTTTTAACACCAAACCCGAAAAGATAATCTTTGATTATATCGATGACAGGCTTTCCCATAACTGTAAGCAAGGAAGCGTCATTTGCTCTGCAGAGCGGGCTTAGTGTGACCTTATCGGATGAATTAATTATGATTGCGTCCATTGGTTTCGGCTCCGTTTCGTTTAAAAGTTAAGTATAGTATGTGAATGAGTAAAATTATTATTCGTTTTTGCAAAATTTAGCTTTTCTTTTTAAGGGATTTGTTGTATAATAGTATAATAAACAAAAGCGAAAGGATTTTTAACGTTATGGTGCATATAGGAAATGAATGGGATGAACTTTTAAAGGATGAATTTAAAAAAGATTATTATAAAAAGCTTCGCACAGCTCTCGCAAGCGAATATAAAACGCATACTGTGTACCCAGATATGTACGATATATTCAATGCGCTTAAGTATACCTCGTATTCGGATGTAAAGGCGGTAATAATCGGTCAAGACCCTTATCATGGCCCCGGTCAGGCGCACGGTCTGTGTTTTTCGGTTAAGCGTGGGGTAGAACCTCCTCCTTCGCTTAAAAATATTTTTAAAGAAATTAATGATGAACTCGGAATTCCGATTCCGAATCACGGTGAGCTTACATCTTGGGCAAGGCAAGGCGTGCTTATGCTAAACGCCGTGTTGACTGTTCGAGCGGGTCAGCCAAACAGCCATAAAAACATTGGATGGGAGCAATTCACAGACAGAGTGATAGAACTTTTAAACGAGCGAAACGAACCTATTGTATTCCTTTTATGGGGTGGGAATGCGCGAAGAAAGGCACAGCTTGTTACAAATCCGATACATAAGATATTGACCTGTGCACATCCGAGTCCGCTTTCGGCTTATAGCGGTTTCTTTGGCTGCGGTCACTTTATTAAATGCAATGAATTCTTGAAATCCGTCGGAAAAGAGCCTATAAACTGGGCTCTCGATTAAGAAAAACCGTGGTGGCTGTTTTTTCAGCCACCACAGTTAATTTTTATACTAAATTATAAAACGAATCTGAGAAAAGGAATTCAGCTGTTTCGCCAAGCTCCTCCTCAATCCTTAAAAGTCTGTTATACTTTGCCACTCTGTCGGTTCTTGACGGCGCGCCCGTCTTAATTTGTCCTGAATTTACCGCAACAGCAAGGTCAGCAATTGTTGTGTCCTCTGTCTCGCCCGAACGATGCGAAATGATTGCCGTATAACCGGCTTTTTTCGCGGTTTCAATGGCATCAAGAGTTTCACTCAGCGTACCTATTTGGTTCACCTTTATCAATATTGAATTTGCCGCACCGAGACGTATTCCCTTTTTAAGCCTTTTTGTGTTTGTTACAAATAAATCGTCTCCGACAAGCTGAACCTTTTTACCGAGCTTTTCGGTTAGCTTTTGCCATCCTTCCCAATCCTCTTCTGCCATGCCGTCCTCTATTGAAATAATCGGATATTTATTAGTCCAATCCTCCCAAAACGCAATCATCTCATCCCGACTTAAAAGTCTGTTAGTTTTCCAGAAGAGATAGCTGCCTTCATGTCCGCCCTTTTTAGCTTCGTCATACATCTCGGTTGAAGCCGGATCAAGCGCAATTTTAAAATCATCATATGGCTTAAAGCCTGCTTTTTCGACCGCTTCTATAATTAAAGTTACTGCATCCTCATCCTTTTCAAGATTTGGTGCGAACCCTCCCTCGTCACCTACCGAGGTCGAAAGTCCCTTCTTGTTAAGAACACCTTTCAGAGTATGAAAAACCTGAGCACACCAACGCAATCCTTCAGAGAAGGTAGGCGCACCAACCGGCATAATCATAAATTCCTGACAACTGAGCGAATTCGCCGCGTGCTTGCCTCCGTTAATAATATTCATCATAGGCAAGGGCAGAGTTGACGCGTTTGTTCCGCCGATATAGCTGTAAAGCGGAAGTCCAACCGCCACAGCACCCGCCTTTGCGCACGCGAGCGATGCACCTAAAATTGCATTAGCGCCAAGCCTTGACTTATTTTCGGTTCCGTCAAGGTCAATCAGGACCTTATCAATGAGCTTTTGATCAAGCACATTCATACCTATAAGCGCGTCACAAATCTCATTGTTTACATTGTTTACCGCATTCAGAACGCCCTTTCCCATATATCTCTCTTTATCGTTATCACGAAGCTCACACGCTTCAAACGCACCTGTGGATGCGCCCGACGGAACGGCTGCTCTACCCAATATTCCGCCGTCGGCACGAACTTCAACCTCAACGGTAGGATTACCTCTTGAATCAAGTATCTCTCTTGCAACTACATCTTCAATGCCAATATAAGCTTTCATCATAATCTCCAATCCGCCGTCACTTACGGCTCAAATAATATTTTATATTATTCTTACTCGGCTCAGAAAAAATATACAGCCGATTAAAAAAATCGGCTGCACTTATAATTATTCGCCTCCGGTCCTTTTTAATATGCCAAGCCTTATAAGGGTCCTGTCATTTTAGAACTAAACGCGTTTTTTGTTATAGTTTTTGAGAGTATCAACAAAATAGCCTATACCGGCAAGCAACATCGACGCAATCATAACAGCAATAACGACAACAGAGATACCGTGCGGTAAATTTTTATTCCATATAATCATAACCAAAACTGCCGCGTAGAAAATAACCGTTGAAGTCTTTCCGTACCAGTTAGAACTGACAACAATTCTCTTTAAATACAGAATGCCGCCTATCACAATCATTGTAACTTCTTTAAAAACAACGATTACGAGAAGCCATATCGGTATAATGCCCCTAATGACAAGACAGACAACAACGTTAATTTGCATAAGCTTGTCAACAAACGGATCATAGATTTTTCCGAAGTTTGTAATCATATTAAAATGTCTCGCGATATAACCGTCAACAATATCGGTGATTCCGGATAAAACCAGCACAATTGCAGCAGCGTATAAATTATGGCTGCATAGCATCAGATATGCAAAAGTCGGAACAAGTCCGAGTCTGACAGTAGTCAAAAGATTTGGTATCATACAGTTTCACCTCTCGTTTTTGATTCGGTGCTTATTTAATATTTGCAATTCCGCTGTAAACCTGACCGCGGGCACCGTCTATAGTAATAGTTGTACCATTTTTTAAAATTTTAGTAGCATTTTTAGCAGCATATAAAACCGGAATATCCAAAGTCATCCCGACAACAACCGCATGTGAACTAAGTCCGGTGCTCTCGGTGATAATAGCCGACGCCTTGCGCAGAATACTTATAAGGCTGTTATCGGTTTCCGGAATCACAAGAATATCACCGGCCTTAAAATTGTTGAGAGCTTCCGCGTTATTTTTGGCGACACAAGTCTTTCCCACAACTGACTTGTTGCATACGCTCATCCCTGTGAGAAGAATGTCGCCAACGAGGGTAACTTTTAATATGTTTGTTGTTCCGCTGACCCCAATGGGACTTCCGCCTGTGATAGCAACAAGGTCACCCTTCTTTATAATATCAGTCTCAGAAAGAGCGCGTTCCACAGCGTGGTCAAAAAGTTCATCCGAGGATTTCTTAATTTCCGTTTTAATCGGAGTAACTCCCCAAGAAAGATTTAGCTGTCTGTACACTCTTTCATTCATAGTTCCGGCGATTATAGGACACTCAGGTCTGAAACCCGAGATGATACGTGCGGTATATCCGGACTGTGTAACGGTCAAAATTGCCGCCGCCTCAAGGTCGTGAGCCGTTGTACAGGTAGAATGGCTGATTGCGTTCGCAACATCAATAACGGTATTCAACCGAAGCTCATTAAAACGTTTAACATAATCAATGTCCGCCTCAGTCTGTTCACAGATTCTTGCCATAGTTCTAAGCGCCTTAACTGGATATTCTCCGACAGCTGTCTCGCCGGAAAGCATAACCGCCGACGTGCCGTCATATACCGCGTTAGCAACGTCTGACGTTTCGGCTCTGGTGGGGCGGGGATTGTGCGTCATAGATTCAAGCATCTGGGTCGCGGTGATTACCATTTTATTTGAGCGATAACATTTCTGAATAAGCGATTTTTGAATAGCGGGAAGCTCCTCAAAATGGATTTCAACGCCCATATCTCCGCGGGCAACCATAATACCGTCGCTGACTTTAAGTATTTCATCAACCTCATTTACACCCTGACGGTTTTCAATTTTAGCGATAACACGAATGTCGTTTGCGTTGTTTTCCTCTAAAATTCTTCTGATTTCAAGTATGTCAAACGCCGAACGTGTAAACGATGCAGCTATAAAATCAACACCATTTTCAATGCCGAATTTAATATCAGCTATGTCCTTTTGGCTCATATAATTCATACCAAGGTTCACATCAGGAACATTGACACTCTTATGATTGCTGACAGGACCGCCGTTTAAAACCTTACAGATTATATCACGGTCTTTTACATCAATGACCTTCATCTCGATGAGACCGTCATCTATTAAAATTTTGGTCTTGTTATTAACATCCTTTGCCAAATCCTTATAGGAGATACTTGCTATTTCGTTTGTTCCGTCAATATCCTCAGGGGTGAGTGTAAACAGCTGACCCGTTTTAAGTTCAACTTTTCCCTCTGTAAAATTTCCGATACGAATCTCCGGGCCTTTTGTATCAAGCAAAAGCGGAATCGGAAGATTCAGCTCTTCTCTGACTTTTTTTACTAAGTCGATTCTCTTTTTCTGTTCCTCGTATGAACCGTGAGAAAAGTTAAGTCTCGCCGTATTCATTCCGTTGAGCATAAGCTGACGCAAGGTTTCTTCATTATCCGTTGCCGGACCCAATGTACAAATAATCTTTGTCTTTCTTTTCACTGATGACGCCTCCTAAATGTTTAATCCTGTTTGCCGATTTGTACGCAGCCCATTTTGGTATAGAGCTTAGCCTTGCCGCGAATTTTCATTGCAGAAGTCATTTCTGTGAATTGAGCAATATAAGCCTCGCCTGCATCAAGCTTTTCGGTATGATGAAATTTAGTGTCACGCCCCCTTGTGAGACCGATAATCGTAACACCGTCTTCCTCCGCCACTATTGTAATATAATCACTGTTTGTTGTTTCATCCATATTTTATCCACCCCTTTAAAGCAGGACAACAATTTTCTATGCTAATTATAGCTTTTAAACAAGCAGTTGTCAAGTATATTGTCGATTTAGTTACAGTAAAAATTTAGCTGAGATTTGATTAAATTTTATGCAATTCCCACTTATGTCCTATGTATCTCCAGACAAAACAAATCGCTCTTACCGCCCAATCTATCGTCATAGCAACCCAAACGCCAAACACGCCGAGGCCTAAATACTTTCCTATTATATAGCTAAAGAATATTCTGAATATCCACATAGAAAGTATGCTCGAAATCATCGTGAACTTAACATCATTTGCGGCACGCATTGTATTTCCGAGAGAAAAAGCAAGCGGCCAGATAAGCATACTTACAGAACCGTGGTACAACAAGATTTTATGTGCCGATGAATATGTTTCGGGCGAGAGATTATAGCTGTGAAGAAATGTCGGAAGCAATAAAAATATTGCTGTATTCATTATTATTATACCCGCATAAGCAACAGCTATAAGCCGTCTTGTATAAAAACGTGCCTGTTTATAATCATCGGCACCTACACATCTCGAAACAACCGTAACAAGCGCAAGACCTACCGCCATTCCGGGTAATATCTGAAATGTAGCAATATTATTACTTACTGCGTTTGCGGCTATCGATGATGTTCCGAACGTGGACACAAGACTTAAAACCATAATTTTTCCCAGCTGAAACATACTTCCCTCCAAGCCGTTCGGAACGCCGATATATAAAATCTTTTTTACATATCTGAAATCCGGTTTAAGCACCGGAATTCGACTCAGGGATATTATATACTTTGGGTTAAGCGCAAGAAAGTATATAACCGCTGCGGCAATAATTCTCGAAACGAGCGTTGGTATGGCTGCACCCTCTACTCCCATCTTCATCCCGTATATCATTATCGCATTTCCGATGATATTTACACCGTTCATCAGGAAGGATGTCAGCATAGAAATATTTGAATTTCCCATGGTTCTAAAGAGTGCTGCTCCGCTGTTATATATAGCTATAAACGGAATAGATGCGGTAACAATCATAATATATGTATTTGCCCCGGCCATAACATCCGGTTCTATTTTTCCGAAAACCGTATTTAGTATCCAGCTTTTTAAGATATAGACAAGTATCATAATAACGACTGAAAATGTAACGGTAAAAAGCATAAGCTGATCCGCCGCCGAGCAAGCACTTTCTTTTTCCTTTTTGCCTATAAATTGTCCACAGACAACTGCTCCGCCCGTTGCAAGGGCGGAAAAAATATTAATCAACAGTACATTTATAGTGTCAACGAGAGAAACAGCAGAGACAGCCGCCTCTCCCGTCGCAGCAACCATAATTGTATCCGCCATTCCGACCGCGACGGCAAGAAATTGTTCTATTATAAGCGGAACTATCAGCTTAACCAAATCACGATTGCTGAAAAGATAGTTTTTTTTGACAATATCATTCATTTTCTCAAGTCCTTATATATTAGGATTTTAAATTAATAAAAGAGGTCGCCACGGAACAGGACCGCGGCAACCCCATAATAACAAGGCGTTATTTTTCTTCAAATTTATCGATAATAGCCTTAACTATTCGTTCGGAAGCGTGGCCGTCACCATACGGGTTTACTGCCTTTGCCATTTTATCGTATGCGTCCTTGTCATTTAAAAGTTCCTCTGTCATATTGAAAATATTTTCTTTATCAACACCGGCAATTTTTACAGTTCCGGCATCAATCGCTTCAGGTCTCTCGGTTTCATTTCTCAAAACGAGAACAGGTTTTCCGAGTGACGGAGCCTCCTCCTGCAAGCCGCCCGAATCAGTAAGAACAAGATAGCCGCGTTTTATGGCATTGTGAAGCTCATCGGCATTCACCGGTTCAATAAGCTTAACTCTGTCTAAGCCGCCGAGGATTCTGAAAGCAACCTCTCTGACGCTTGGATTAAGGTGAACGGGATAAACAACCTCAACATCCTCATGCTTTAAGACTATATCTTTTACCGCTGAGCAAATATTTTCAAGAGGCTTTCCTAAGTTCTCTCTTCGATGAGCAGTCATTATTATTACCCGCTTATTATTCCAGTCGATGTTCTTAAGCGTCTCATCCTTAAACTCATAGTTATCATGAACAGTTGTCTGAAGCGCGTCAACAACTGTATTTCCTGTAATATAAATCGTACTCGGGTCAACCTTTTCGGAAGCAAGGTTGTCATAATTTCTCTGAGTAGGGGCAAAGTGCATATCAGCGATTACTCCCGTTATTCTTCTATTTATTTCCTCAGGATAAGGGAAGTATTTATTGTAAGTACGAAGGCCCGCTTCAACATGACCGACACTAATTTTATTATAAAAAGCCGCGAGAGAACCAACAAACGTGGTTGAAGTGTCTCCGTGAACAAGAACAATATCCGGCTGTGCCTCTTTCATTACCTCGTCAAGTCCTTCAAGCGACCGTGTAACAATCTCAACAAGCGTCTGCTTTTCTTTCATTATGTTTAAATCGTAATCAGGCTTAATATCGAATATTTCAAGAACCTGGTCAAGCATCTGACGATGCTGTGCGGTAACGCAAACTATAGACTCGATTTTATCCGAATTTTTTTCAAGTTCTTTAACCAGCGGAGCCATTTTAATAGCTTCGGGACGTGTTCCGAATATGGTCATAACCTTAATTTTTTTCATTTATATCAACCTTCCTTTCATCTGAATCGTCAAATTTTTCATCTTTTGTCTGACTGTCAATGTTCGTATAGAAGTCAGTATTTTTATCCGGGTTTTTAAGTTCATCCATTAGCTTTAGCGATGCAAGAATAATCAGCATAACCGCCGCTATCAGGAAGATTCCCCTCCTATACCCTCTTGTCGAAATAACAACGGCCGTAAGGCACAAAACCGCGGTTAAGGTGTAGAGAATCGCAACAGTCTGCTTTTGCGAAAATCCCATATCAAGAAGTCTGTGATGAAGGTGGCCTCTGTCCGGAGACATGGGTGAACGTCCTGTTAAAACACGGCGAATTATTGCAAACATAGTATCGAATATCGGTAAACCAAGAACCAATATCGGGATTGCAAACGATATAACCGCCGAAAGCTTTAAAAAGCCTTGTACGGATATACAAGCCAAGATAAATCCTAAAAACAAGGCGCCTGTATCACCCATAAATATCTTCGCCGGGTTAAAATTATATGGAAGAAAACCAAAGCCCGCCCCGGCAACAGCCGCGGTTACTATAGCGACATTTAGGTTTTGTGTAATAAGCGTCATCGCAAGCATACAAATCGAAGCAATAGATGAAACCCCGACCGCAAGTCCGTCAAGTCCGTCGATAAGATTTACTGCATTGCAGATACCTGTTATCCAAAAAATAGTAATAGCAACGGAAACCCAAAAGTTTAATACAATATATGGGTCTCCGAGACCGAAACGCGCAAAAGGATTAGCGAAATGCTCAATTCTCACACCTGAGTATACCACAACCGCCGCGGCAACTATCTGACACAAGAGTTTTACTATTGCCTTCATATCGGTAATATCATCAATCATTCCGACGGTGACGATTATAGCACAGCCGATGAGGATTCCCGCTGTCTCTTTGTCGATAACAGCGAAGCATATTACGCTTACTATAAAGCCGAGAAATATAGCCAGTCCGCCTATAAGCGGTGTGGGCTTTTTGTGAACACGACGCGCGTCCTTCGGCACATCAATGGCGCCTATTTTATGAGCCAGGGAAATTACCATTGGCGTGGCTGCAAACGAAATAAGAAACGCAACAGCCAACGCAAGGATAATATAAATATTATTATTGAAAATCATAATTTATCCTCCGTAAACACGATTTTATGGCTGAATAAATCCAACCTTTCTGTAAACCTTTGAAACAGTTTTCATTGCAACACGATTTGCAATTTGCGCGCCTTGTCTGTATACCTGCTGGAGATAATCCCTGTTTGACATAAGCTCGTTATACTTTTCCTGTATTGGTCTAAGCTCTTCCACAACAGCTTCAGCAACAGCCGACTTAAAGTCGCCATAGCCCTTACCGTCGAACTCGGCTTCGATTTCATCCATAGTCTTACCGGTAACAGCGCTGAAAATACTCATAAGATTTTCCACGCCTTCCTTACCCTCACCGCGGCGAACATCTGAACCGGAATCGGTTACCGCACGTTTGATCTTACGAACGATAGCATCAGGAGTATCAAGCAGGAGAATGTATCCGTTTTCGTTAGGGTCGGACTTTGACATTTTTGATGTTGGGTCCTGAAGACTCATAATTCTTGCGCCAACCTTAGGAATATACGGTTCGGGAAGCTTAAACGTTTCACTATATGCATTGTTAAAACGCTTTGCTATATCCCTTGTGATTTCCAGATGTTGCTTCTGGTCATGTCCGACCGGAACCAAATCGGCCTGGTAAAGCAGAATATCTGCCGCCATAAGCACCGGATAGGTAAACAGTCCCGCATTTATATTATCGGCGTGTTTTTGACATTTATCCTTAAATTGAGTCATACGCGAAAGCTCGCCCATATAGGTGTTACAGCTTAAAACCCACGAAAGCTCAACGTGTGCGGGCACGTGTGACTGAAAGAAAATCGGGCTTTTCTCAGGGTCGATTCCCGCGGCAAGAAACAGCGCAAGCAAATCCATCGAATTCTTGCGAAGATTTTTAGCCTCTTGACGAACCGTGATTGTGTGGAGATCCGCAAGCATATAAAAAGCCTCGTATTCATCTTCGGTCTGAAGTTCGACCCAATTTCTCAAAGCTCCGACATAGTTGCCGAGTGTTAATGCCCCCGACGGTTGTATTCCGCTTAAAATTCGTTTTTTTTCTGACATAATTTTCTACCCTTCTATGTTTATCTATGTTTAATTTAAAGCTTCGTTTAAAACTTCGGCAAGAACTTTTATTCCCTGTTCAATCTGCTCGAAAGACGCCATTGAATAGTTTAGTCTGAAGCTACTGTATATCTTATGCTCATCAACCATCGTGGTTGCACCCGGAACAAATGCGACATTTTTGTCGATTGCCGCTTTAAGAAGTTCCTTGCTGTCAACTCCCTCAGGCATTGTACAAAAGAGAAAAATTCCGCCCTGAGGACGCGTGTGTTCAACACACTTCGGGAAAAGTTCGTCCATAAGTTTCATCATATACTCACACTTCTCGCCATAAATTCTGCAGCTTTCCTTGATGTGTTCATCTATTGAATAGCGCGTGACATACTCATGACAAATCATCTGAGTCAGCACAGGCGTGTGTACATCCTGAACCTGTTTGCATATTACCATTCTGTTTATAAGGTCAGAGTCAGCGGTGGCGTGACCTATACGCATACCCGGTGACAAAATCTTTGAAAAAGAACCGAAGTAAACAACCCTTCCGCCCTTGTCAAGAGACTTAATCGTAGGAACCGGCTCGCCTGAGAACCTCAGTTCACCGTATGGGTTATCCTCAAATATAATAAAATCATACTTTTCCGCAAGTTCAAGCAACTTTCTGCGCTTTTCAACAGACATCGTTATACCTGACGGATTCTGAAAGGTCGGAATTGTATAAAGAACCTTTACATTTCGATGTGCCTTTAAAACTTCTTCAAGCTGATCCGTATCAATACCGTCATTTTTCACATCAACGCCGATAAGCTCAGCGTTATATGAACGGAACGAATTCAAACCGCCGATAAAGCTGGGGTTTTCACAGATAACCGCGTCCCCCTCATTTATGAGCGATTTAGCGGCGAGGTCAATGCCTTGCTGACCGCCGCTTATGATTATTGTATCATCGTTTTCACCGACAATTTCCTGTTTTGAAAGTCTGTCGGTGACCCAATCGCGAAGCGGCTGATAACCCTCGGTGATCCCGTACTGAAGCGCAAGCGGCCCCTTTTTTGACAGGATTTCCTGTGCAATATCAGCAAGCTCCTTTGCGGGAAACAATGATGAATCCGGCGAACCGCCGGCAAATGAGATAATTCCCGGCTTCGCCATAAGCTTAAACATCTCGCGGATTGCTGAACCTTCAAGATGCTTTACTCTGTCTGAAAATTTTGACTTAATATCCAATTTTATCACCTTTCCTTACTAATCTTAAACGTCTTTTCGATTAAAGTATTCAGAAACAGCTATAATAAGAGCTATAACCGCGGCAATCATTAAAACAACGTTTGCGCTAAACTGAATAATCCCGTTGAGTCTTGCGAAAAAATTTCTGCGGCGGATTGCTTTCTTCTTTTTGCGAACACAGTTTCCGGCATTGCGAACACAATCTCCCGCATATTGAACTGTGTTTGCCGCATATTCACTTGCATTTCTGACATATGGCTCCGCAAGGTCAGCCACGTCCTGAACATACTTAAATACCCTACTCATCACAAATCTCAACCTCCGCAATATACGGCAGCTGTCTGAACTGCTCAGCGCAATCCAGGCCATAGCCGATAATGAACTTATCTTCTATCTCAAAGCCGGTATAATCGGCCTCAAATTCAACCTCACGTCTTGCCGGTTTGCTCAAAAGAGCGCAAACTTTTAAAGATTTCGGATTTCTTTCTTTAAGTATTTCCGTTAGCTGTGAAAGTGTATGACCCGAGTCAATAATATCCTCTGCAATAAGAACGTTTTTACCTTCTATATCAACATCCAAATCTTTTTTTATAGTTATCTTTCCGGTGCTGACCGTACCGTTCTGATAGCTTGAAATTTCCATAAAATATGTACGAACATCACAAGTCAGCTTTCTGATAAGGTCGCTCATGAATACAAAACAGCCTTTTAAAACGCCGAGAACGATAACCTCCTCGTCACCATATTCCTTATTTATTTTATCAGCGAGAGTGTCTATTCGATTTGCGATTTCCTTCTCGGTGAGCATAACCTTACCTATTTTCATAACTTCTTCCATACGTAATTAACAATCCTTTCTTTGAGTTATTATTTATTTTATGATTTTCGGCAACCCTGTCGCCTATAATTGCTATAATTTCCTTGTCCGCACATAAAAGCGGAATCTTATTTCGTTCGGCACGAGGAATTTTTTTATCTATCCAATAATCTTTAAGCTTGCGCGAACGTCCGTCCTTAAAGATTACCATTTTATCACCCATTTTTCGGCTTCTTACATAGAGCCTCCTGCCCTCAATAGAATCATAATCGACAAGCATTTGATTCTTTTCTTTCTTATGAGCGGCGTCTACAACCTCAAACTTAATATCCATATCATCAAAATCGACATCAGGCTCAATTTCATAGCAAAACCCGCCGGTGTTTTGCTCTGCCTCTTCCGCTTCGGTTACAAATTCAAGCCAACCGTATTTAACATTAACTCTAAGCCCCTCGGGAAGAGAAATTCCGACGCCTGTCTCCTTATGAATAATACTCTCTATTATGTCATAATGAACTCTCTCGAGCTTATAGTCCTTGCCCATAACCTCTTGTGAAGAAAGAGCATACATTCTGTTTCTTATACTTCTATCCAGCATATCAAGCGATTTAATATCAAGAACAGTCGGCTTTCGATGCGGCATAGGACTGTTTATTCTCTGATAAAGCCGTTTCGCATACGAATTCATGAACTCCGCATCCTCTGTGATATTATCCGACAGAGAACAAAGCGTTTCGATTATATTCGGATTAAACTTATCACGTATAAAAGGAATAAGCTCATTTCTTACTCTGTTTCTTGTGTAATCAGAGCATTCATTTGTGCTGTCTGTCTTGTAATCAAGCTTATTTTCCTCGCAATAATCTTCAATATCATCGCGTGTCACATCTAATATAGGTCTGATTATATCATCTCTTTTATAATGAATTCCACAAAGCCCATCTATTCCGCTTCCGCGCATAATCCGCATTAGAACTGTCTCTGCTTTATCATTTTTATTATGAGCCGTCGCCGTTTTTGTAAAACCGTATTTATCCGAAAGCTCTTTAAAAAACCGATAACGCGCTTGCCTGCCGGCAAGCTCTTCGGAAATTCCGTTTTCCTTTGCTGCCGCCGGAATATCAATCCGTTGTGAATAAAAAGGAATTTCAAGCCTCGTACAAAGTTCTGACGCATATGCCTCGTCACGGTCCGCCTCCGCACCGCGAATCATATGGTTCAGATGTGCGGCGGCAAGCGAAATATTCAATTCATCTTTTAAACTATACAGTACATTAAGAAGGCAGACCGAATCCGCTCCGCCGGAAAGCGCAACAAGAACATTATCCTCTTCTTTGAGAAGTGCATGTTCGGCGATTGTTTGTCTGACTCTATTCTTCAATAATATCGTGTTTTTGTTTGAGTTAGTGTTCACTCTTACCGCTCCAGTCTGAGAAGGATGTATATTCACCAAGCCAAGTCAGTTCGACGGGACCCGGTTCACCGTTTCTGTATTTAGCAAAGTTACATTTGGTTTTGTTCGGTTCCTCCACATCAGGCTTATAATAACCGTCACGATGAAGAAAAATAACAATATCTGCGTCCTGCTCGATAGCACCCGAATCACGAAGGTCGCTAAGTATCGGCTCACGTTTTTCTTTGTCTGATGAACGGCTAAGCTGAGAAAGCGCAATAATCGGTATATTCAAATCATTTGCTAAAATTTTCAGGCTACGTGAAATTTCAGCAATCTCCTGTTGCCTGTTTCCTCTGCTTCCTTTAGAGGCGCTCATGAGCTGCAGATAGTCGATTACGACCAAATCAAGTCCTTTTTCAAGCATAAGCTTACGGCATCTTGCGCTTATATCAGTCGCTGTAATTGTAGATGTGTCATCTATATATAAGCCGGACCTTGCCAGAACCTCAGTTGCGCTTGCGAGCTTACCCCAATCATCATCGCGGAGGTCGCCCTTCTTTATCCTCTCTGAGCTGATTTTGGCTTCGCTTGAAATCATTCTGTTCGCAATCTGGATACCCGGCATCTCAAGGCTGAATATCGCTACGTTTTTATGATATTTGATTGCCGTGTTCTCTGCAATATTTAGTGCAAAGCTCGATTTACCCATTCCCGGACGACCGGCAATAAGAATAAGTTCTGCCGGGTGAAGCCCCGCTGTTTTTTTGTCAACATCAATAAACCCGGTCGGAATACCCGTAATAGTTTCATTTTTTTGTGAGAGTTTATCCAGAAGCTCTACACTTTCGTCAATATATCTGCCTATATGAACAAGGCCGGTTGTAGTACGGTCCTGAGTTATCCTAATCATATCCTGCTGTGCCTTAGCAAGAATATCATCTGTTTCGCTGTCACCTCTGTAACAGCTTTCCTCGATTTGAGATGCCATTTCTATGAGCGAACGCAAAACAGCTTTATCTTTAACAATATCCGCATAATATATTGCGCTTTCGGTTGATGGAACAGAGTTTGCAACATCAACCATAAACTTGATTCCGCCTATTTTTTCAAGTGTGCCTCTCAAAATAAGCTGCTCTTCCAATGTGACAAGATCAATCGGCTTACCAAGGTTATAGAGTTCTAAAATTGCTTCAAAAAGTTCCTTATGTCTGTCTATATAAAAATCCGTAGAGTGAATTTTTGCAACAACATCGGGTATACATTCCTTATCAAGGAACATCGCCCCTATTACGGATTGTTCAGCCTCGTTGCTGAAGGGAACAGCGCGCTGCACCTCGGCCGGTACAACAGAACCGTTGTCAAACGGCATTGATTCATTAGAGAATTCCTCCATAAATCTTCCTCCTGATATATTTACTGTTCGGTAACCTCAACCTTAAAAGTCCCGGTTATACCTGTATAGAGCGTAACCTTAACATCGCGTATGCCGCAAGTCTTAATTCCGTCCGGAAGGTCAATTTTCCGTTTATCAACAGTAATATTATACTGTGCCTTTAACGCCTCAGCAACATCTTTCGAAGTAACAGAACCGAAAAGCTTGCCCTCCTTGCCTGCCTTTGCTTTAATAGACACTTTTATCTCTTTAAGTCTGTCAGCAATATTCCGTGCCTTCTGTTCTTCCATATTCTTGTGATACTGTTCCGCGCCCTTTTTACCCTCAAGCTCGTTCAAAGCCTGTTTTGTCGCAGGTTTAGCATAACCCTTAGGTAAAAGAAAATTATTTGCATAGCCGTCGCTAACATTAATCAGGTCACCCTTCTTGCCCTGTGATTTCACATCTTTTGTCAAAATAACTTTCATCTTATATCATCCTTTCCGTTTTTTACAATACTTTATTCAAACAAAGCCTCGTCAATTGCATTGTGAAGCTTCATTTCAGCAATTTCCAAATTGTTATTCTCAAGCTGAGCGCCGGCAATGGTAATATGTCCGCCGCCGCCGAGCTTTTCAAGTATAACCTGAACATTTACAGCACCGAGAGAACGGCCGCTTATAATAATCTTAGAACCGACCGCAGCCAAAACAAACGACGCTTCCACACCCTTTATATTAAGCAAGTCATCTGCCGCCTGTGCCACCACAAGCTGAAGATTCTTAGACTGTTCCTCACAAACAGCAATGGCAATGTTATTTCTGTAAATCTTGGCATTACTTATAACCTTTGACTTTTGGATATACATTGATATATCGTTTCTGAAAAGCATATGTACCCGAACAGGGTCAACTCCCGCCTTTCTGAGATATGCCGCCGCTTCAAAAGTCCGGGCACCGGTTTTGAACCTAAACGCCTTTGTATCCATATAGATGCCACAATACATAGCCTCTGCCTCATAAACGGATAACTCTTGTGAACATTCCATATACTGAAGAATTTCAGTAACCATCTCACAGGTTGACGAAGCATACGGCTCATGATACGTCAAAATGGTATTATCCATAAAGTCCTCACTTCGCCTATGGTGATCGATAAGCGCAATGTTATCAGTATATTTAAGCAGATCGGAGTACTCGACCATACTTTCTCTGTGGGTATCGACTATAATAATCAATGTATTCGATTCAACCGCAAGACTCGCCTTGTCGAAACCGACTATCCCTTCGGCATATTCGCGGTGCATCAATATATCAGGAAGAATTCCATCAACATTGTTGTGAACCTTGTCCATAGCGATATACGCTTTTTTATTTCTGTCTGTCACCGCGTGGAAAAGTCCTACCGCCGCGCCAAAGCTGTCATAATCAGCACCTTTGTGCCCCATAATAATAACATTTGACGACTTGTCAATTAACTCACAAAGTCTGTTAGCAACAATGCGAGCCTTAACCTTTGTCGTCTTTTCGACGCCAAGACTTTTAGCGCCAAAGAAAGTATAGCCGTTTTCGGTTTTCATAACGGCCTGATCTCCTCCTCTTCCAAGAGCCATATCGAGTGCAGCAAGAGCAATCCTGTCATTTTCTTTAATATCATCAGCGGCATTTGATACACCTATACTCAATGTTACAGGAATCTTATTTTGTTGATTTATTTCTTTTACATCGTTGAGTATAGTAAATTTTTCTTTATATAAAACTTCAAATCTCGCCGCCTCGAACAAAATGACAAACTTATCGCGCTCGTACCGGCGGTATATACCGCCGCCTTTATCAACCCAAAGACTGATACATCTTTCAATATCTCCAACGAGAACTCCGTGATTTGAATTTGGCGTTTCCTTTAAAACTTCATCATAATTATCAATAATAGCAACACACACTACCGTTTTCTTGTCATCAACCTGCTTTTGAAGATTAGTTATATCGCTTATATCTTCAAAACTAATTCCTATAAGCGTCTTTTGAGTTTCGTCTTGAATTGTTTCCGACACGGTTCCGGTAAGAATATAATCCCTTCCGTCATAGGTAAAATCCTGAACAGGAATTTTATCCTCGATAAATGTTTCAATCCGAATTGCAGGGAAAAGTTCGTGTATATCCGTTCCGAACAAACTATCCTTTTTGCATAAAACAGAAAAACGTTTGTTATACCACTCAATTATACCATCATCGGATATAATTACAATAGGATCCGGAAAGCTCAAAACTGCCGCCTTTGCGGCGTCCTCTACTCCGAATGCAAAGTTTTCAATATAATTTTTTAAGGCGTTCTGACGCTTTGAATAATAGACAAAGCCAAACACAAGAACACACAAACCTGTCACCATAGATACCGTGGCCGAAATCTTTATTAATGTTATGTTTGAACGAACTGTACAAACCAAGGAAAATAATCCCAAAAACACAAGAATTGCCGCACAGACGGCATAATTTTTAATTTCACTCTTTAATTCAGTTTTAATAAACGTGTTGCTGTCATTGCTGATTTTCATTTCACTCACCTCTGATACTGTCTCTGAAACGAATATGCCAAAGACTGTCTATAAAACCAATAACGATTAAAAGTTCCCATATTAACGAGGCAAACAGAAAACCTGCGCTGAACACGCATAAATACAATAATACCCTTATATATCCCGAACGGATTTTCTTAGCAAAAAAGTAATCAACCGTGGAAAAGCCGCTCACACCTATCAGAAATTCGGAAATAACGGCAATGTTTCCGATAACAGCCTGAAACAGCCCGTCCCCTTCCGACATAAACATAACAATAAACAATACGGAAGTGATTAAGCAAATAAACTGTGGTATCTGAATCATATTGAATTTTGTATATTCTACCTTGCAAACTTTAAAACGATGCAGGACAAAGATACCAGCCATAACCGTCAGATATGCACATATAATCGAAAAAACAATAAAGATTGTAGGCAGGTACGTCGTTAGAAGCTGAATAGTCTGATCGATTACATCAGTGACGACCGATGTAACATTCTGTGTTACATCTATTCCGCTCTGTTCTATAGCGGACGTTAACATATCTTTATAATTTTTAGCCGCATCCGCTATTGCGTCTGTTACGGAAAGTCCGGATACTTTTAGAAGAACTACAAACACAAGCGACATTAAAATCGAGGCCAAAGCCGTTATAAAGTATTTATTTTCAAAGCTGATTTTTTTCTTAGAAACCGCTCCAAAAGAAAAACCCGGTAATATTCCTATTAAATACAAGATAATGCATTCATATATCTTATTAGCCTGAGCGTTAAACAGATTTTTTGAAATAAGCGTAAATGCCGCAAGGGTCAGACAAATCGAAAAAACCGTACCGAGCATATTACTTTTATTCAACACATATATACAAACAAGACCGCTTATAAAAAGCGCCGGAATCAATAGCATGGGCACAGCCGACGCTATAATTATAAGGCACAAATTTACAGCCGTACAAACAATTAAATTTGCCGCAGTCTTAAAAAGATTATTTGAATTCATTACAGCTAACCTCTCTAAAGTATTATAAAGTTAATCCTATCTGCCAAAAAATTTACACATATGACAAATACAAAAATAACATTCTCTTTATTTTACCAAAATACTTCAATTATTTCAATAGGTATTTTAAAATAATTTTAAATTATCTTAACTTTTTGTATGTACTGACCATAAAACAATGTATGTACAATGATTATAGTGTCCTATTTTACATATTTACATATACTGTTTATGAATAAGTCTATCAATAACCGATAGTTTTTAAGGTTATGTTTCAAAAATCAGTAAATAGAGGAGTGTTCCTTATGGATAAAACAATCGGATGCGAAAAACCGTTAAACGCACTCCCGCTTAATGCGGGCGGATACATACTCTCGCTTAATGTAAACGAAAGTATAAAACGTCGTCTTATGGATTTTGGATTTACCGCGGGAAATTTTGTGATTCCGCTTTATAAAAGTCCGCTGGGCGATCCCGTTGCATACGGCGTAATGGGTGGAATTATTGCTCTTAGGGACGAGGTTGCGGAAAGAATTTTAGTGTCAGCACATAAACCCGAAAGAAGGCGAATGTTTCTATGATGTCAAAAAAAATAATATTAGCCGGTAATCCAAATGTTGGTAAAAGCACGGTTTTTAATGCTCTAACCGGACTAAAACAGCACACCGGGAACTGGTCAGGAAAAACAGTCGAGCTTGCCTCCGGCTCTTTTTCTTTCGGAGAAAACACGTATGAGATTTATGACCTTCCGGGAACATATTCGGTAATATCAAATTCACCCGAAGAGAGAATAGCACGTGATTACGTATGTTTTTCGGACTCGGATTTGACCGTTGTTGTGGCCGATGCAACCTGTTTAGAAAGAAACTTAAATCTTGTACTGCAAATTATCGAAATGACGGATAAGGTCATGCTCTGTGTAAATCTCATAGACGAAGCAGAAACAAACGGAATATATGTCGATACCGAAAAGCTTTCGGAACTTCTCGGTATCCCCGTTACGGGGATTTGTGCCAAGAGGCGCCGCGATATACTTAAACTGAAATCCGCAATAGCAAAAGCATCAGAGAAAACTCACAATTTCGCCGTAAAAACGGTCTATCCTTCTGAGATAGAATCCGCCGTTTCGGAAATGTCCGAATATATACAAGGGTGCGATAAAACACTTTCTGCCCATTTATGCAGGTTTATCGCCGTCAAGCTTCTTGATAACCGCGAACTTAGCGAGGATTTAATACATAAATACATAAATGACTCAAAAAGCCGAAAATACATATCGGACAAAGCCGAAAATATTAAATCAGCTTTAGCTGAAACAGGAATACCCGCGGTTTGCATACGGGACGAAATAGTCGAATCTATTATACACCTTGCAAGCTCCGTATCTGAAAAATGTGTTATCAAAAACGATGAAAGGTCGAGAGACCGAAGCAGAAAAATAGACAAATACCTAACGTCCAAGGTCTTCGGAATCCCGATAATACTTCTTTTTCTCGGCGGAATTTTATGGTTGACAATATGCGGCGCTAACTATCCGTCTAAGTTACTTTCATCAGCATTTACCATGTTCGGAACCCTTCTTCATCAATGGCTTGCCAAAACTGAACTGCCTCCATTTTGGTGTAATATGCTTATTGACGGTGTGTACGGAACGACTGCATGGGTTACCGCGGTGATGCTTCCGCCTATGGCGATATTCTTTCCATTGTTTACTCTGCTTGAAGACTTTGGAATATTACCTAGGATTGCCTTTAACCTCGACAGATGCTTTAAGCGCGCAAATTCCTGTGGTAAACAGGCGCTTACCATGTGCATGGGCCTCGGCTGTAACGCGGTTGGCGTTGCTGGCTGTCGTATAATATCGGCACCCGGCGAACGGTTTGCCGCAATACTAACAAACACATTTATGCCATGTAACGGAAGGTTTGGTATGCTCACCACTCTTTCAGCCATATTCATAGGCGGTTGTTTCAGCGGAGCAATGTCATCAGCCGTATCCGCTGGATTTGTTCTTCTGTTAATCATAATAGGTTCGTTTGTCACGCTGACGCTTACATACATTCTAACAAGGTTTGTTTTTAAGAGTAAAAGCGGAACGTTTGCGCTTGAACTTCCTCCTTATAGGAAGCCTCAGCTTATAAAAATTTTGACGCGTTCACTACTTGACAGAACTGTTCTTATACTCGGAAGGGCAATATCTGTTGCGGCTCCGGCCGGAGCGGTAATATGGCTTATGTCAAACTTAAATATAAACGGGAGCAGTATACTTTCGATATGCACAAGTTTTTTGAACCCATTCGGATTGCTGATGGGTCTTGACGGCGCTATTCTTCTTGCGTTTATACTTGCTCTCCCTGCAAACGAAATCGTTCTTCCGATAATACTTATGTGTTACTTATCATCAACACAGATGGTTGACTGTTCCTCTGTTTCTGTTTTAAGTAATATCCTCACAGATAACGGTTGGACAACATTGACCGCAGTAAACGTAATGCTTTTTTCGCTTTTACACTTTCCTTGCGCAACAACGCTTAAAACAATAAAAGCCGAAACAGGAAGCATAAAACTAACGCTGATTGCGTTTGTTTTACCGACAATTTGCGGTATTTTTACCTGCATTGTCTCAAATTTCATATACAAGTTTTTTATGATTTTTTAAAGAATATTATAAATATCAACAAAAATAATTTTAAACTTAAACAACCCCTTGACATTTGCCCGAATTTATTATATACTAATTATGTTGTTTTTACAAACATTTCCAACAAGGACGGTGAAAAATATGACATATATGCAGGCATTTGAGAAGATTAAATCAAAACTTGAGGGCAAGGCAAAGATTTCTGACAAATATTCTGACTTTGCTATACAGGTTGAGCTTACAAACAAAGATTGTTCAGGTATATTTTACATCAAGTATGCTGATGAATTTTTAGACATTCAGCCTTATGACTATGTCGATAATACTGCGTCGATTTCCCTGTCATACACAAGCTTTTCAAAGCTTGTTGACGGACGCATCACTACTGATGAAGCGGT
Source organism: uncultured Ruminococcus sp. (assembly GCA_902797885.1). GTDB lineage: Bacteria > Bacillota > Clostridia > Monoglobales > Monoglobaceae > UMGS1820. The sequence goes on along the minus strand of CADBUP010000080.1, from coordinate 2,462 downwards.
TTCAAAAGGTCTTATGAATGTTAGCGGAAATTCAGACGTTGTATCTGCATTGTATTCAATTGTACCTGAGGATAAAACAGCTAAAACGAAAAAATCGGTTTCGACAAAGAAAGCTTCTGCTAAATCAAATACAAAACCGGTTTCCGGAAAATCCGAAGTCAAAAAAGCGACGACCGAAGCGGAAAGCCAAAAAACGGTTAAGAGCGATAAAGCAAAAGTCACAGCTAAAACTTTGCCGAAAACAGCAGAAAAAAATACAACTAAGACAAAAGCCTAAACAAATTTTAATCTTGTCCTCCCCAAAATTGGGGAGGTTTTTTTCCGCTTTTTTTCATAGCCTCCAAGCTTTTTATGAATAGATTTTCTATAGAAAATCAAAAATAATACCACAAAGCAAATTAAAAAATCAAGGAGGCGGTTATAGCATATGCAATCAGAACAGACTCAATATTTGTTTCTAACACTCGGCAGAGTATATGTTCCCATATTTATTTAAAAATATTCATACAAACAGCCGAAACATAAAAAGTTAGGCTGTTCTACATATAAAATCCGATTTTAGCGAATAATACTTATAAAATGATGGGGGTAATTACTATGTCATACTATACCATTTCACCTTGTTTCAAGTTAGACGGCGAAGTCAGCATAAGTGGTTCAAAAAATGCGGCTCTTCCTATTATTGCGGCTTCTCTTTTATCAGGGGAAACCTCGGTCATTCATAATGTTCCGCTTCTGTCTGACACAGCGAATATGTGCAGTCTTCTTAAATGTTCCGGTGCAGAAAACATTCGCCGTGATGGTAACACTCTGTATATCACACCGGGCGAAAAAAGCGGCGGAACAATTCCGCTTGAACTTGCGACCAAGCTTCGCGCCTCATTTTTGATAATAGGTCCTATGCTTGCCCGATACGGAAAAGTTAAAATTCCGCTTCCCGGCGGATGCCAAATCGGCGCAAGGCCTATAGACCTACATTTAAAGGGATTTTCAGCGATGGGTGCAAAAATAAAACAAGGGCATGGTTATGTCGAATTAAAATGCGACAGACTTCAACCGGCAAAAATCTACCTTGATTTTCCAAGCGTAGGAGCAACAGAAAATCTTATGATAGCGGCGTCGCTAATAAATGGGGAAAGCATAATTGAAAATGCCGCGACCGAGCCCGAAATAACGAACCTTGCCGAATATCTTCATAAAATGGGCGCAGAGATTGAAGGGGCGGGAACAGACACTATTAAGATAAACGGAAGAAAAGTTTTAAAATCAGCAGAACATACTATAATTCCGGATAGAATTGAGGCGGGAACATTTATGGCAATTTCTGCAATCTGTAAGTGCCGCCTGAAAATTAATAACGTTATACCTGATCATCTCAAGCCCATCATTGCAAAGCTTAAAGAGATGGGGATAAACGTTAATGAAAACGATAAAAGCATAGAGGTTATTCCATGTGAAAAGTTTAAGGCTGTTGATATTAAAACCCTGCCATACCCCGGTTTTCCGACTGATATGCAGGCACAGTTTATGTCACTTATGAGCGTATCCGAAGGAACCGGCGTGGTTATCGAAACTATTTTTGAAAATCGATTTATGCAAGTTCCCGAGCTTTTGCGTATGGGTGCAAATATTAAAATTGACGGAAGAACTGCTATAGTTGACGGCACGAAGCGCCTTAGTGGAGCTAAGGTTCACGCGACTGACCTGCGTGCAGGGGCGGCATTAGTTATTGCGGCTCTCGGCGCACAGGGCGAAACAGAAATTGATGATATTGAACATATAGAACGCGGTTATGAGAACTTCGAAAAAAAACTTTCGAAAATAGGAATCAATATAAAAAAATTTACAAATTAAAATAATTTGGCCTAAAAATATGCACTCCGAAACATACAATTTCGGAGTGCATAGGATATCTGATAATAATTTAAAAATTATTTACCCTGTAATGCATTTTGTAAAAGAACAGCATTATTATAATAATCAAGCTGTTGCTTCTTTGCCTTTTCGGGGTTGCGTGGCTTAACCGTACACCAATAAACAGGCTCGTCGTCAAGCGTGAATATTTTCTTGCATTTTTCACTATCACGCATATCAAATGTGGATATTGAATCATCGCTTGCGTCACTCTCATCGCCTAAAATCATTTTATATTTAGACTCATCCAAAATGTATGCTGAGTAAGCAGCAGCTGACAACTCAGCGGTAAATTTTGTATTAGCATACATAGCATATTCTCCATCACTGAGGGCAGAGTTTACAATAAGATGAACTTTTTTTTGTCCATCACCGTCAACATCATCAATATACTGAGCAAGTGTGTCTTCAATCTCCTTTTGCTTATCTTCAGAAATATACTGCTGACCGTAATAATCAATCTCTAAATCATATTTTTCCTGAGTCACCGCCTGATAAACGGTTACCCCAATCAAGATTAAAACAAATGCAGCAACTATTGTATGAAT
>CADBUP010000079.1 GCA_902797885.1 uncultured Ruminococcus sp. | reverse complement strand
GCAATAAAACGCCATATTGACGTTGAAAAGCGTATAGAAGCTTTAAGAGAATTTTCGGAAAACTGTGAGTTTAACACGGTTGAGGATAATGGAAGCAGAATAGGTGTCATTACCTCGGGTATTGCGTATATGTACTCGAAGGAGGCACTTGGTGATAAGGTGAATTATCTGAAGCTCGGTATGGTTTATCCTATGCCCGAAAAGCTTATTTCAGACTTTGCCGAAAAGTGTGATGTTGTATATGTCATAGAGGAGCTTGACCCGGTAATCGAAAAGCATTGTAAGTCAATCGGGGTAAATGTTATAGGAAAGGAAAAATTCACGCTTCTCGGCGAATATACACCGGCCATGATTAAGAAGGTTGTTCTTGGCGAAGATGCGGCGGAATTCAATACTATTGATGAGAATATTCCTGTCCGTCCGCCGGTTATGTGTGCCGGATGTCCGCACAGAGGTACATTTTATGTGCTTAAAAAGCTCGGCCTTGTTGTTTCGGGTGACATAGGCTGTTATACGCTTGGGGCGGTTGCTCCGCTTGAGAGCGTTGACACTACCATATGTATGGGGGCGTCGGTCAGTGCGGCACTCGGTATGGCTAAGGCAAGAGGAAAGGAATTTAATAAGAAGTTAGTTTCCGTCATAGGTGATTCGACGTTCATTCATTCGGGTATAACGGGTCTTATTGATATTGTTTATAATAAGGGCGCAAATACCGTCATTATTCTTGATAATTCCATTACCGGTATGACGGGGCATCAGGATAACCCGACAACCGGCTACACCATCAGGGGTGAGGAGACCGCACAGGTTAATCTTGTTACCTTATGTAAGTCTGTTGGTGTTAAGAATGTGGTTGTTGCTGACCCGTTTGATGTAAAGGCCTTTGAAAAGGTTGTCAAGGAGGAAGTCGAGCGTGACGAGCCTTCGGTTATTATTGCACAGAGACCGTGTGCACTTTTAAAGAAGGTTAAGTATACGGGAAGGTGCGTTATAAACAATAAGTGTAAAAAGTGCAAGATGTGTATGAAGCTTGGCTGTCCCGCTATTTCATTTGATGGTGACGGAATAAGGATAGACGAAACTCAGTGTAACGGCTGTGGACTTTGCTTTAACGTATGTCCGTTCGGAGCAATGGAGAAGGGGGAATAAGCTATGAATATTATGATAGTTGGCGTAGGAGGTCAGGGAACCCTCCTTGCAAGCCGTATTCTCGGAAATACGGTTATAAGCGAGGGATATGACGTTAAGGTGTCTGAGGTTCACGGAATGAGTCAGCGCGGAGGAAGCGTTGTTACATATGTGAAATTCGGCGACAAGGTATATTCCCCGATTATTGACAAGGGTGAGGCAGACATAATCCTGGCTTTTGAGATGCTTGAAGCGTACAGGGCGCTTCCGTATCTTAAAAAGGGCGGGAAAATTCTTGTAAATACTCAGGAAATCGACCCGATGCCCGTTATAACAGGCGCGATGAAGTATCCTGAGAGAATTGACGAAAAGCTTTCCGGGAAGGTTAATCTTATAACGGTTGATGCGCTTAAATATGCAAAGCAAGCGGGAAATCTCAGAGCGGTAAACGTTGTTCTCATCGGCCTTATGGCTAAGAATACGAGTATTCCTTATGAAAAATGGGTGAACACAATAAAGACGTCAACACCCGAAAAGTTCCTGGAATCAAATCTTAAAGCGTTTGATTTAGGTTATCATCTCAAATAAAAACAGATAAACACATTAAGTGAGGAGAACAGTAAAAATGGGTTACTATCAAAAGGAAATAGAATGTATGCCGCGCGAGGAAATCAAAAAGCTTCAGGGCGAGCGTCTTGTGTGGCAGGTAAAGAGAATGTACGAAAGGGTAGAGCTTTTCAGAAAGCGGATGGATGAAAAGGGGTTAAAGCCTGAGGATATAAAGGGCATTGAGGACTTGGCTAAGCTTCCGTTTTCGTATAAGCAGGACTTACGTGATTATTACCCATTCGGATTGTTTGCGGAACCGCTCAAGAATATTGTCAGGGTTCACGCATCATCGGGTACAACCGGAAAACAAATAGTCGTAGGTTATACAAGAAATGACCTCGATACATGGAAAGATTGTATGGCGCGTCAATTCGCGGCGGCAGGAGCAACGGATGAGGATATAATTCAGGTTTCATATGGCTATGGATTGTTTACCGGCGGCCTCGGAGCGCACGGAGGTGCAGAGAGAATCGGAGCTATGGTTGTTCCGACATCATCGGGAAACACTTCACGTCAGATTCAGACAATGGCTGACTTCGGCACGACGATTTTGTGCTGTACACCGTCTTATGCTATGTATCTCGCGGAGGCAATAGAAGAGGCGGGACTAAAGGATAAAATTAAGCTTAAAGCCGGTGTATTCGGAGCGGAACCGTGGACAGAGGATATGCGTCACGCTATAGAAAATTCTCTCGGAATCAAAGCGTATGACGTATACGGACTTTCTGAAATAATGGGTCCGGGCGTTGCTTATGAGTGTTCCTGTCAGAACGGTATGCACGTAAGTGAGGATATGTTTATTCCTGAGATAATCAACCCCGACACGGGAGAGGTTCTGCCCGAGGGTGAACAGGGAGAACTTGTTTTCACCACACTCACTAAAGAGGGCTTCCCCGTTATCAGATACAGAACCCGTGACATCTGCTCGCTTAACTATGAACAGTGCGAGTGCGGAAGAACATTTGTAAGAATGAATAAACCGACCGGCAGAAGCGATGATATGCTGATTATCAGAGGTGTTAATGTTTTCCCGTCACAGATAGAAGAGGTTCTTCTTAAGATAAGCTCAGGCGTAACACCGAACTATCAGATTGTTGTCGGAAGAGAGAATAACACCGATACGCTTGATATTAACGTAGAAATGAGCGAGGCGCTCTTTGCGGACGACATTAAGTCAATCGAGAAGATTGAGCGAAAGATTGTAACCGACCTCAGAAGCGTGCTGGGTATCGGGGCGAAGGTTCACCTTGTTAATCCTAAGTCGATTGAGCGAAGCGAGGGTAAGGCTAAGCGCGTTATCGACAACAGAAATCTCAGAGATTAGTTTTATAAGTTGAAAGGAGAACGGAAGTATGGTCAAACAGATTACCGTTTTTATAGAGAATAAGCCGGGAAGGCTTATGGAAATGCTGAAAGCTTTGGCAAAGAATGATATTGATATAAAAGCGTTTTCACTTGCAGACACAACCGAGTTTGGTATTGCGAGGATGATAGTGAGTGATGAAAACGCGGCGAAAAAGGCGATTGATGACGAGGGCGTTGTTGCAAGGATTTGCAATATAATAACCATTGCTGTTCCGGATGAGCCGGGGGCATTAATGAAGGCGCTTGAAATTCTGAAAAATAACGGGATTTCGATTGAATATATGTATGCGTTCGCCGAGAAACTCGACGGAGCTTCGGTAATAGCCATCCGCACGGACAATCAAGAACTTGCTGATGAAACCCTTAGCAAGGGCGGAGTAAAGGTTCTTAATCAGAGTGATATAGAAAAGTTGTAATAATAATAGAATCTCCTTCATAAAATTGTACAAATGATGATGCGTACAAACTAAATGCATTTAAAGTACAATAGTGGAGGAGATTTTTTATGGTTGAGTATAATGTATATCGGGATATTGCCGAGAGAACTCAGGGCGATGTCTATATTGGTGTCGTGGGTCCGGTCAGAACAGGAAAGTCAACATTCATAAAGAAGTTTATGGAACTTCTCGTCCTGCCCAATATCGAAAATGAGTATAAGCGTGAACGCGCGCTTGATGAGCTTCCGCAGAGCGCCGGAGGAAGAACGATAATGACGACCGAACCTAAGTTTATTCCTAATGAAGCGGTCGAAATTTCGCTTGGTGATTCGGCGGCATTCAATGTCAGAATGATAGACTGTGTGGGGTATATAGTAAACGGCGCTCTCGGCCACATAGAGAACGATATGCCGCGAATGGTTCAAAGCCCGTGGTCGGATGAGCCGATTCCGTTTGAGAGAGCGGCGGAAATAGGAACCGAAAAGGTTATATCCGAACATTCAACGGTCGGAATCGTTGTTACGACGGACGGAAGTATAACCGAAATTTCACGCGAGGACTATATACCGGCGGAGGAAAGGGTTATATCCGAACTGACAGCGATAAACAAGCCGTTTGTTGTTGTGCTGAATTCGGTGCATCCCGGGGCGCAGACAACGCAACAGTATGCTGCGGATTTGTCTGAAAAGTATGGTGTCAAGGTTATTCCGCTTAATTGTATGAATCTCAGTAAGAGTGATGTTGACGAGGTTATGCAGAGTATCTTGTATGAGTTCCCGATCTGTGAGGTAGGCTTCTTTATGCCTGAGTGGATAACCGCACTTGACTCCGAAAATTCGCTGAAAAGCGACATAAACAACGCGGTGTTTGATTCGTTTGATGGAGCAAGAAAGATTTCGGATGTTATGGCCCTTCCCGATAAGCTGAAAAAGTATGATTTTATCGAGGATGCTAGCATTTCGAGCATTTCATCGGGACGCGGAACGGTCGAAATTCGCATAAATGTTGATGATGGCCTTTTCTATGACACAGTGAAGAAAAAAACCGGGTTCGAGATTAAAGATGAGTGTCAGCTTCTCGGCCTGCTTCAGGAATTATCCGAGGTAAAGCGCAGGTACGATAAAGTTGCATCGGCGCTTGAACAGGTTAACAATACGGGCTATGGCATTGTGTCACCTTCTCTTGATGAACTCACCTTAGAGGAACCCGAAATTGTTAAGCAGGGCAGCCGTTTCGGCGTTCGTCTTAAGGCTTCCGCCCCGTCAATACATATGATACGTGCGGATATAGAGACGGAGGTAAACCCGATTGTCGGAACAGAAAAGCAGTCGGAAGAGCTTGTACACTATCTTCTTAATGAGTTTGAGGGAAATCCAAAACAGATATGGGAGTCAAATATATTCGGAAAATCGCTTCACGAGCTGGTGAATGAGGGGCTTCATAATAAGCTTTATCGTATGCCCGAGGATGCAAGATTTAAAATTCAAGAAACGCTTCAGCGAATTATAAATGAGGGCAGCGGCGGGCTTATATGCATAATATTATAGAATAAAAAACAGCGGTGATACGTTAAAAAAGATGAAAATGACGGTATAGAGGGACAATTCTCTATGCCGTTATTTTTATATATCGTTGTGTGACGAAGAAAAATAATGAAGAGGTCGAGCTTTAGCTAAAAGGCATCGGCCGGGTAGAATGTGCCCTCCCAGCAAAAATGGACACAAAAAAGCTTCAAAAAACAAAATGAATCGCAGTATTTCGTTAATTTACTAAAACCGACCGCATTTATTCCACGGTTTGCTTGACAACGAGCCTCTGCCGGCATGAT
>CADBUP010000078.1 GCA_902797885.1 uncultured Ruminococcus sp. | reverse complement strand
TAAATGCGGTCGGTTTTAGTAAATTAACGAAATACTGCGATTCATTTCATTTTTTGAAGCTTTTTTGTGTCCATTTTTGCTGGGAGGGCACAAAAACAGAAAAAATTGACTTGTCATTTTAACATTTATATCCTCCTTTTGATGTGATATTTTACATTCCTCTGCAAAATTTGCCGGAATGTATCGGATTACATAACAGTATAATCCGAACTTCAGATTTCTTTGTCTGCGTTAATATCTTTCGATATAACTTAGCATCTCCTTTCTTTTGGATTTTGCATTTATCTGATATTGCGGCTTGAGATTGCGTTTCCGCAATACTCACATTTACCGGAGCTTCCGGCGCGAATCCTTGTTGTTCCGTTGCATTTTTCGCATACAACGTTAACAAAGCTTGTTTTACTGTTTTCTCTGCCCGAAAGAATCACGCAGGGCAATCCCTGCTTTTGCAGAGTGCAGTCACAGAACACTCCTTTATCAAAAAGCTTCTCAAGCTCGGAAAGCACCCTGAACGGCGGTTTTCCGGATTGCTTTGCAAGCTCGTCAATTGTCACCGTGCCGTCAATATCGCACATAAAGATTGAGTTGTAGCGATATGCAAGCGCCGCCATTGTGCCGTTTTTAATGCCGTTTAACAAAAGGAGTGCGGACGGAACAAGCATGACTATATTGGTAATCAAGTTATCACGAAGTTTTTCGTTATACCCCGTAACCCCCGAAATAATTCCGAACAGAAAAACCGCTGTGAAGAATCCGCCTATAATCATTTGTATGTGCTTTTTTAATGTAAGCCTTGCAATTGCCACTTTTGAAATATAGGTTCCGCCGCCGGAGAATAATTTTGTATTCGTCTTCATTTTCACTGCCTCCGGAATGCCATCATTCCAACACCGATTATTGCAAGCAATATTCCTGCCACGATGCCGAAAATCGAGCCGCCTCGCACGCCTTTTTTGTTCTCCTCGGCAAATTCCTCCGCCGTCATAAGTCCCTTAAAGGTTGTAACAGAATCTACATTTTCGCTCTTTATCAGGGTATCGCCTTTTTGTACGCCGACAATCGTATATTCGAGCGGATCGTCGGGCGAGACAATACCGTAGGATATTTTTTGAGCTCCATATCCCGTCGTTGAGTACGTACCTGTTGATTTTTTCGGCAGCCAATTTTCTTTTGAAACGCAGTAGATGCTTTCTCTTCCGCCCGAAAGCACCTTCCAGCCCGCATTGAGGCTCTTCTCGTCATATTGCTTAAATTCCGTGTTTCTTATAAGCGGATTGAGCAGTTTGCTCTCCACCTTAAACTCACCGAGTAATGTAGGCGCGGCAAGCATGGTTGTTGTAAGTATCTCGGCATTGATTCCGAAATTCGCCTTTTCGCTGTAGTCGGTATTCTCAGGCTTCCAGTCCCACACTTTTTCATCACCGCTGCCGGTATCCTGTTTATAAGTCCAAACAGTTCTTTTCGCCGTTACTCCGGGAAGCTTAACACCAGTTATGGGATCCTGAAGCTGTTCGGCAGGTTTAAGCGTTCCCGAGACAACCACAAGCTTCCCTTCGTTTTCGGGAGTAACCCTGCCGTCCTTAATCGTTGCCGCAGCTCTGATTTTCTCGTAGGACTGCGGTGCTGACACAAGAGCTTTTATGGTAAGCGAAACAAATAATATGCCCCCTATAATCAGTATAACGCCGATTATTTTTTTCATAGTCATTCCTCCGTTCTGTAGCTATTCAAGCTTTTTTGACTGATTTTGATACTCGTCCTGTATAAATTTCGCATCTTTATCGGCAAGAGCGTTTACAACCGTTCCGAACGCTTCAAACTGCTCTTTTGAGCAGTGTGCCGCAACGGGCTTGCAGGCATATCCGCGCGCCAGGCGGCTTAAATTTTCGTTTTTTACAAGTCCGAGCATAACTTCATAAAGCTCATCCGTATTGAAATATGTTGCTTTTTCCTTCCATGCGGCATAATTTTTTTCAGATTTGTTGATAAAGCTTGTTACAGCCGCCCAGGCGGGAACCTTGTCGCTGCCCGGTGTGGTTTTAAGGTAGTCTATCGTGGCTCTGTATGCCGCCTCGCTTGTGTTTTCGTGTGACGGATAATCATACCACAGCCAAACAAGACCTCTTACACCGCTTGAATGAAGGTCTGCGTCAGCCTCGTTTTTCAGCATTTCCGAGATAGGCGCAACCACCCTGTCATCACCGAGGAGACCGGCATACTCATAAGCTGCTTTCCGAACCTCTTTATCCGAATCCTTCATCAGCTCAATCTCTGCATCAACCGCTCCGTTAAGAGTCTTGTTCCATGTGCTTCCGAGAGCAACCGCCGCCTGCCTTCTTACAACTGCGTTTTCATTCTTTGCCGCATCAAGCAGGAATTTGCCGATTTCTGCATCCTTGCCGCCTTCATTTCCAAGAGCTTTTACCGCACATTTAATAACATAAGGCTCTTTTTCGGTTTTCAGAATCTCCTTTGCCGCCGCTTTATGTGAATCACTTGCCCCGAAAAATGTGGCGATGTTTGAAAAAGCATAGCCTCTTACCTGCGGTGCGTCACTTTTTAAAAGAGGCTCAACAAATTCTTTTGCCGCCGGCAGCTTTGCTTTATTCTCTTTAAGCTTTTTTATTGCTTTGTCTGTTATATTTTCATCAAGCTCAAGCTTATTGTTGATTGTTGCATATGAATATGTGGAAGCAAGGTCTATAAATTCATCCAAGGTTATATTCTGCTCATCTTTAATAAACTCTTTTATCAGATCGTCCTCTGTCATATTTGCGTAGTCAATCTTTTTGGTTTCCTGCTTTGTTTCGGTTTCTTTTCCGGTATTTTCACCGCCGCACGCAGCGAGCGAAAATACCATTCCTACCGCTAAAATAAACGCTAATATTTTTTTCATAATATAAAGTTCCCCCCATTATTTTATTGTTTATCATTATCATCAAATATGTCACCGCATTCCGGACAGAATTTCGGCGGATTTTTGGGATCTTCAGGCTCCCAGCCGCATTTATCGCATTTATAGGTCGGTGCGCCTGCAGGTTTCGGATTCCCGCAGTTTTGGCAGAACCTACCCTTGTTGACCGTTCCGCACGAACACGTCCAGCCGTCGGGCGATGCCTGCGGTTTTCCGCAATTCATACAGAATTTCCCGGTATTGCCCGTCTGACCGCATTCACAGCTCCAGCCTGACGCTTGAGGCTGCTGTGCCTGCTGCTGAGACTGCTGTTGCTGCTGACCCATCGCAAAAAGATTGCCCGCATTCATACCGCCTGCGTTCTGCGCCATATTCATTCCGAAAAATCCGCCCATTGCACCCATTCCGCCTTCGTTTGCCGCTGCCGTTCTCATAGCGTCTGTCTGCCCGCCGACAATGCGCGCCGCCGCAATATTCGGATTGGTTGTCATAACGTTTTCCTCCCACTCGGTAATCTTCTTTCTCTGGTCCTCGGGGATGGATACACCGTTAATGCTTACGGCGAAAAGCTCGATTCCGCGTTTTTCCTTCCACTCGGCTTTAAGTTCCTCGGCAAGCGCCTTCGTAACCTCTTTTGTATGTGCCGGTATTTCCGAATACATTATTTTCATTGCCGAAATCTGCGCAAATGCCGGTCTGAGAGCGTCCAAAAGCTCACTCTTTAGCATTTCGTCAATTTCCGAACGGCTGTATACATATTCGACATTACCGCTTACGTTCGTATAAAACATAACGGGATCGGCTATTTTATAGGAATACACGCCGTTACACCTTAAATCCACCGACAGCTTATAGTTCATGGACTCATCTATCGTTACCCTAAAGGGTACGGGTGAGGACGTACCGAATTTATTTCCTGTTATTTCCTTTGTGTTGAAATAATAAACCCTCTGATCCTTACCGGGTTCGCCGCCGAAAGTAAAACGCTTGCCTACCTGCGCAAAGCTTTGCTTAACCGTTTCTCCCAGGCTGCCGCAGAAAATGCTCGGCTCGGTTGAATTGTCATAGACAAACTCTCCTGCCTCGGCGCAAAATTCAACAATTTTGCCCGATTCCACGATAATCATGCTCTGCCCTTCGTTTACCGAAATGACAGAACCGTTCGAAATAATGTTGTCGTCTCCCTTTTTGTTGGAGCTTCTTTTTCCCACTCGTTTTTCGCCTTTTGCCACAAGTGTGTCGGCATCCAAACTTTCGCAGTAGAAAAATTCCCTCCATTGATCAGCTAAAACGCCGCCAAGAGCGCCTGCGCCCGCTTTTAAAAGTCCCATAATTCTGTTCTCCTCTCAAATTTTTTATTCTTTATATTCTGTTATATCCCATATATCGGGTGTAGATATAAGCCTGCCGTTTTCTCCCTCTCCGAGATATGCGACCGCCCAATAGGGATAGTCATCGATTTCATCGAACGGAAGAGTGTTTGCATATTCTGTGCGATGCTCACTGTCAACATACACCATGCCCGGTCCGTCAAGCATAAAAGGCTTTTCTCCGGGAGACCGGCACCCGAAAAGACCGGCAATAACCGTAAATATCGCAATTGCTTACATCAGCCTCACCTTAATCACCCTTTCGGCAATTCTATCCGCATATCATAGCAAAGTATTCTCGAAATCAGCGCTGCAGCTTCACTCCGCTTTACCTGTGAATCCGGATAGAACGCCATGTATTCATTGCTTCCCACTACGACCCCTTTATTATAAAGATCCAAAATTTCATATGCGAAGGGCGTTGTGTCATAAACGTCCGGAATATCGGTTATCGGAACATCGTTTATAAAATACGGATTGACGTCGCACCGTGAAAACAGATATGCCATCTGTGCACGCGTTGCGTTTTCCTCCCAATCGAAGATAATATAATCTTCAAGTATTGCATTGTCATAGCAATAATCCACATAAACATCATACCAGTTTTCACCGGTCATTTGGAATTCAACTTCCTCTCTTTCGTATTGGCTTTTATTGTGAATTACCGCGGCAATTTTGGCTGCCTCCGCGCAGGTAAGCCCTGCATTCGGGTCAAATTCCCTTTTGTTTTTCCCGTTTATGATGCCGAAGCTGTACGCCGTCTGCACATAAGAATAGTACCATGCGTCCGGCGATATGTCCGCAAACGGCAGAGAGGTATCCTCCAGATATTTGCTTCCTTTAAAGCCACAGCCCTCGCAGTATATCATGTTTTCACCGAAAATATCCTTTTCCGTCATACTCTCAACAAGCGCAGTATGCATAAGTGAAAAACTAAAATTCCCGTCACCCTTTGCGTCGGATATTTTTTCGTACATCACATGCTCATCTGCCGTGCACGGGATATAAAACTGTATAAATCCGGTTCCGATAAACACATCAAAATCAAACGTTATTTCCTCTGAATTCAATGTAACCTCATTAAGATTTGCGCAGTTGGCAAAAGCGCGCTCACCGATATTTTTCACACTTGACGGAATATATGCACTTTCGGCATTGCAGCCTTCAAATGCATTTGTGTTTATCAATTCAATTCCTTCGGCAACGGATATGGCTTCAAGTCCTAAGTCAAAACAAGCCATAACACCGATTTCATTGATTTTTGTTCCGTCTATTTCTGCTGGGAAAAAGGCAAATTCATCACCGTAATAAGCAGTAATTACTCCATCCTTTGTGTATTCATACATACCGTCTGCCGATTTGAATGTTTCCCATTCCGCACTGACAACAGTGCTGCTTAAGAACAGCAGTGCTGCAAGCAATTACGATAGTTTTTCACGTTTTGCACATCCCGTTACTTTATTTTGGCTTCCGCATCGTCCGCGCGTCTTGTGAAAACCGCCATGCCGCCGGTCGCTGCGTCATTCATAGCATTTATGCCTTCCTTCAGTTTTTCTTTGTCCGCCTCCGTTATGGCTTCCTCACCTTTTGTTGCAGCCTTAAAAGCCGTTCCGAATGCCGCCGCCATTCCAATCGCTGCCGCATCCTCTCTTTTTTCCGCCTTGCTTCTGCCAAAGCCG
>CADBUP010000077.1 GCA_902797885.1 uncultured Ruminococcus sp. | reverse complement strand
GTAAAAAATATACTCAGAGCCATAGACATTTCTCACGGTGGTCTGCCCTTGAACATAGTCATTTCGGCTTTTGGCGTTTTTTATATCCATCGGGAATGTATCGTGTTCGGTCACATATCTCGGAAGAACACGCTTTCCCTCGGCCAATACAAATTTAACCGCGTCTGTTGCTGTTTGAGTACAGCCTCGTGACCAGCTATTCTCGCTGTACCAACCGCCATGAAGGCTTTTTAATATACTTGCTTCATCGGCACGCCTTCCGTAAGTAACTTCATTCAGGTTTGCCAGCTGCGAAGCCTCCTGACGGCAAGCCGTCACGTCTTCGCCGCCTTGTTCACCTGTTATCATTGTTGCTATGTCCCGTATTGCCGAATCGGACAGTTTATATCTCGGGAAGTCAGTATAGCTTGACCCTCCGCCTGTATCTTTTGTATAACGAAGCACACAATCCCAAGGATAGTTTGAATACCCCTTTATTGTTATTTCGTTTCCGGTTTGGTCGCCGCTTTTTCCGCCGGTGATTCCCCCGTTTTCATTTGAACCGGCATTGATTCTCTTGCCTCCATCCTCAATCACAAGGCTTGTGTGATGCTTGATATTTAAAAGCACATCGCCTTTTTTTAGCCCTGCGCCGGTGTTTAAATTTATTGATGATGTAACATCCGCAAATCCGCACTTTAAAAACGCGGGTTTCATATCATGGGTACTGTTTGCGCCGGCTGTTCTTACTCCCACGCCCGCATTTTGATATGCCGATATAACGAGCGAGGAACAGTCATAATCAGGCCCCCAGCGGCTTCCCTGGTCATATCCGTGCGAATCATCATTTGCTATGCTTATCGCCCACTCAACGGCTTTATTTATTTCGCCTGCCACTTATCTCACCTCATTTTGTACCCTTATTCTTATCCCACAGCAAAAGCCGCATTCCGGGGTATATCGCGTATTTATCTATTGTTGAACCAAGCGCTTTATTCACAAGCGAAAGAGTGTCGGAGTTAAGGACGGCACCGTCAAAATTCAACCATTTTTCAGGCTCACTTATAATAGCCTTATCACATAGGCTGTTTAGATGATTGCGTCCCCAATGGTCAGTTTTCGTACCGGTATATTTCGGGCACATTCCACCCGTTATCTTATCCACAGCCGCCATAAGATACGCCTGTGTCACAAGGCCTTTGTCAAGGTCGAGCCAAGTCGCTTGTCCCTCATCACCGTAAGCCCAAGTCCGCCAGTCGGATATTGCCCCCTTAGACTGAAGCGATACAAGATACGGCTGTGCCCAATGAAGCTCCGGGGCGCTTTCATTAAGTCCCTCGCGGTGTCCGCCCAAAAATGCCTTGTCAATAAGCGCCGCCGCATTTGATTTAAGCGTCAGGCTGTCACCCGTCCATTCCTCGGGGTTTTGTATTATGTACGAAATATCGCCCTTGTTGTACTCGTCAAATGTTGCTTTGTTAAGCCTATAAACCTTATCTCTATACTCCTTCGCGTCGCTTTGGAACTCGCGAAGGCATATGCTTTGAAGCGTGTCGCCCTCGCGCGCAATTATAACACGCACAGGCTCTTTCACATCGGTTCTCGCAACGGTATAGCCCGTTCCGTCCGCGTTCGGGACAAGCACTTTTGTTCCGTGTGCGCGATAATACTTAAACTTACATTTTATCGTTATATCCTGACCCTTTTCGGCTTCTTCGGTTTCTGTGTATTCTTCAAGCGTTACAGGCATTTGAATGTGTGAGAGCTCCTTGCTTCCGTCATACGCATATCGGTACAGCTCAAAATAAAAATAGCTTCCGCTTGTCATCAGGAATTCAAGAAGCTCTGTGTAATAGTCCGGCGTTCTGAATACCCCTGCTTCATAAAACGCAAAATCGTATTGTACAGCGGGAAGAAGCAAGTCAAGCGAAACCTCGGTAAGTCCGGGCTTCTTTATTAGATTTACCTCTCCCTCGTCAATTAACGTAACCGTCTCATTCTTCCCTTTGATTGAAAGTTCAATCTTTTCGGGAGGCACGGGGAACGGCGTTCCCGCTATAAACAAGTAATACATTTATGCGTGCACCCCCTCTGCCACAATCATTAAGGCTTCATTCGTCAGTTTTGACAGACTGTTCACCATACCGTCTAAGTCCATCTCGCTCGATATATGATTTACATTATTCATATCGACCTTTACCGTCGCGGTGGTGAACTGATTTATCGCCTCGCGCTCCGCAAGGCTTCGCAGAACAGACAAGTCAGCTCCGATGCCTGATACCTCGTCTTTGAGCTTTGCCGTGTTTCCGGCTGTGTCGCTCATATCAGAGGCGATTCCCGTATCTTCAAGCGCATTACTGAGCGCTTCCTGCTGTTTGTCTCCTGTTCCCTCAAACATACCGCTGAACTTACTTGTAATTCCGTCTCCGATACTCGCACCCTTATTAAATGCTGCGCCGTATTCCACGCGGCTGAGTACTGTCGGAGCTTCACGCGAAAGAGTTATTGCGTTTTCATTCTTTCCCCATGCCAGAACCTTGCTCTGAAGTGAAGCAAGCCCCGATGTCCAGTCTGTTCCGAAAATAGCATCGATTATTTTTGTTACCACCTGTCCGAGAGACAAGAACCAGCCTATAATATTACCGATAAGGTTTTTAACCGCATCGCCGAAGCTGTTAAAGCCTCCGTTACATACATTCAAAACCCATTCGGTTATACCGATAAACGGGTAAACAAACTTCGCCCAAACAAACTGTATTATGCCGTTGATTAATCCGACTATCGTGTTCCATATAAACGCTCCTGCCGTGAATACCGCACCGAGAATTGCACCGAGCGTGCTTATAGATTCGCCTTGTGCTTTTTTTATCATTTTTATCACAGCAACAATCACGGCTATAAGAATGATTACCGCCGCAATTATCCACGTTATGGGGCAAGCCGCCAATGCCGCATTCAACCCGTCCTGAGCGGCTGTCATAGCAAATATCGCCACAGTCTCCGCCGCAGAACACGCCGCGTGCCACACCTTTGCCGCCGCGTTCTTCATAGTAATAAGCCACCCTTTTTCCCCCGTGGCGTTTAAAACGACCCACGCCGCAATAATTCCCCAGAGCAAGGGTTCTATAGCTGACCAATTATTTATCATAAAATTACTGATATTTTGAATAAGTATAAGCAAAGGCGAAAGCAGAGTTATAACATTACCTATTCTTTGCCCTGCCCCTGTTAAAACATTTTCCATCACCGCACCGAAGTTTTGTATTCCCGTAAGGATTGTTCCAAGGCCTGCCGCAGATAGGGCATTATTTATACTGTCAATAACCGATATAATTCCGCGTTTGACAGCCGCCTTCATATTTTCAATCGATGTTGTCCACGTTCCTCCGGCTTCCTTTGCCGCGCCTGTTACGTTAAGCACTCCGTTTGTTCCCTCTGAAAACGCGGTAGATACCGTGTCAATAAACTTCTGTGCCGAAATTTCGCCTTTTGAGAGCGATTTTTGAACATCTGCCGTAGATGCTCCTGTCGCTTTTGCGTATATTCCGACCGCGTTAATTCCGGCATCCGTCAGGCGGTCTAACTGTTCCATCTCGACCTTGCCCTTAGACAGCATTTTACCGAGTGCGTCGGTGACGTTTGCAAGCTGTTCGTTTGTACCGTTGCCGTAAAAGGCAACAGCATCACCCCATTTGGCAACCTGTGCGGCTGCCGTTCCTATGCTCATTCCTCTTGTTACAAAGTTCTGCGTTGCGGCGGCCGCGGTATCAAGGCCGTAAGCCGTCCCCTTCGTCGTATCTTTAAGCTGATTAAGTGCGGCTTTGGCGGTGTCGCTGCTTCCGGTCATAATCGTCATCTTTCGCTGAAAGTTTGTCATCGTGTCCATTCGCTCAATCGCGCCGCCGAATGAATCTGTAACAAGACCGATTACCTTTTGCACGGCCGAAAACCCCATAAGGCTTTTAAACAATGACCCTGCTGAAGTTTTGGCTTTTCCCATTGCGTTTGATGTGCCGTTGATTTTATTTTCAAACCGAGAAAAACCCGATTCCGCCTCATCAAGTGCGGTTCGGGCGTTTTTTATGGCTGTCACGTCTATCGACTTCGATGACTTATTTTGCATAGTCTCGAATGAATTTATAACTATATCAAGAGCCGTGTGCATATTCCTGAGCGGTCCTGTCATACCATCGGTAATTTGTATAGATGATTGTATTGTTCCCATTGTCTCACCTCTTTCTGCCTTTGCGTTCCGCTTCTCTGCGTGCCTTTTCCTCTTCCTCTGTCCGAATGTCAATCGCGCCTATTATAAATGCGCGTTCTTCGGCCGTCATTTCGATGTACTCGGTCGGACGCATATGAAGCTTAAACAAGCAGTAGTAAGCGTAATTACTGTCGGGGTCTCCCCCGCGAATCAGTTTTTTGCTTCTTCCACCTTGTTGTCCATTGTTACATCAAAGCCGCAGATTTCCTGAACCTTCGATATGTACTCATAATATTCACCCGGTTCAAGCATAGTTTTAAGGCATTTTTCCGCGCCCTTTACACCGTATGAATCTTGTAATTCCGCATTATTGAGGTCGGGAAAGACGGTGCATCTTGCCGCAAGCGCACCGAGATACGCGTTATAGTCAATCTCGGGCTGATATGCGTTTTTCTTCCCCGGTACGGGAACTCTTTTTGTACAGCTTTTTCGCACTTCCTCATCCTGTGTCGCATTTATAGGGCATATCTCCCATTCAATCGGCTTGTTGTCCTCGCCTACAAAGCGAGAGCTTACCGCAAATTTCACATTTTCTCTTATGATTGCGTTTCCTTTCAAAAACGCTTTTAAGTTTTCTGCCATAACAGACTACCTCCGTATTTTAATATAATTTAAGGGGGCAAAGCGCCCCCGTTTTACACGCGTAATTCAAACGTATCGGGAATATCAAAATCATCAAATGTGAAACTGATGTCCTCGTCTATATACTCGGCTTCCGCGTCAATCTTCGCAAGCACGATTTCGTCAAGCAAACAATTTTTAAGCGTTGTGCACTGTGCGTCAAGGCTTGACGTTTCATCATCGTTATATACTTCGATGTCCATAGTGAACATCTTACCCGTCTTTTTATAGGCCGCCACCTTTTGGCGCATTGTGCTGTCGCAGTAATACATTTTAGCAGAGCCTTCACCCTCCCAAGAGCCGATTTTATGTGCCTTTCCCGACCTTCCGAGTATAGGCAGGGCGGTCTTATTAAGCTTTGCCTTTGCCTCAAGGCTGATAAGCCTTGCAAAAGCGAATCTTTCGTTGGTGTCGTTATATGTAACCCAAACCATCCCCTGTGAACCGCTTATGACCTTATCAGGGGTCATATAATCAATCTTTTCGTTTTCCATATGTTTATCCCTCCTTTAGCCTATATGTACCGTTGCATAAAGCTTACTCATTGTTTCAGCAATTTTTATGTACTCCATAAGCGTTACCTCGCGCTTATTAGCACCGATGTCAACCTTAATATCCTCAGAATCGTACTCTTCGACTGCTCCGAGCTTTACATATTCATCAAGAATCTTTATTACATCATTACGGAACGCATTTCTGCCTACCTTTGTATTGTTGATTTTGCCGTAATATTTATCAGCAAAGATTCGTGCCACATCCCCTGCGTGCTGGTCAATAACCCGAATTGTCTGATTATTTTTAAAGTCTTCGCCCGCTTCCTCGGTTGTGGTCGTATAGGTATTAATATCGTCAAGAACGCGGATTTCATCTCCCTGTCTGTGGAATATAAACTTTCCTTCTGTCAGAGCCGAAGCGAGCTGACGTGAAGTATAGTCCGCGTTTATCATATATTCACCGTCATACTTTGTGTTCGCAAGGCTGCTGTTTAAAGCACAGCCCGCTTCCTTACCCGCTGTCCAGTATACAAGCGAGCTTTCCTTTGCTCCGCTGTCCGAAACGCTGTTTTCAACCGAGATAACGCTGTAATCATCCGCTTCCTCATATTTGTACAGTACGCATTGAAACTTTACACCCGCTTCTTCGCGCATACGCTTTGTATATGCCGCGATAAGTGACTTTGTTGCCTTTTCGGTTGTGTCGCTTGTCAAAATATTAAACGAATACGCTTCAAGCTTATTAAGAAACGTCTGATAATCGTTCCCCGATACCGTTCCGTTCTCACCGCCCGAAAGAGCCGTTCCCGTTGTCGCCGCCAGCGATGCGGAACTTTTAAATGTAACCCACATATTAGCCTTTAAATCGCTTGCGGCCGCCACCGTCTGACTATCGTATTCAACACCGCCAACCTTTGTTTTAACAATATACTTGCCCGATTCATCAACACTCGATTCAATCGATATAACAATATCATTGCCCCTTGTTCCGGGATAGTTGGCCGTTGCGTATGTATTTTCCGCTGTCTTTGCGCCCGTGCCGAGACGATATATAATTGCCGTTTTCGCGCCGCTGAAAATCTCACGCAGGTTTTTCATATTTGCGTCTGTATAATCATAGCCGAGAAGCTCAACCGAATTTTTAAGAAAATCAACCGCATCAACTTTAATTATTTCGCCCTCCCTGCCCCAATTCAATTCAAGCGGAACAGCCGCAATGCCGCGTTCTGCGATTGTCGGCGCAGCCTTCCCGACCGAAACAAAGTTTATATATGTGCCGGGCAAGGGTTTGTTCATTGTTGTGAATGTGCCTCCGCCAAGTGCCATTATAAAACCCTCCCTTTAAGATATTTGTTTATTACCGCTTCAGCCTGTGTTATTGTATATTCCTCATCGCCGTCAAGCAATGCGCTGAGTATATCTCTGTGGTTTTCAAACCGCTTTGATTTCACAAGCTGAGCCTTTGTGAATTTGCCTTCCGCCTCGTTGACATTTCCCGAAGCGCTCTTTGTTATTTCATCGCTCATTTACAAGCTCTCCTTTCACATTTAAAATTTCCATCGGATTGTC
This sequence comes from uncultured Ruminococcus sp., assembly GCA_902797885.1. GTDB lineage: Bacteria > Bacillota > Clostridia > Monoglobales > Monoglobaceae > UMGS1820. Next base: position 4,021 of record CADBUP010000077.1, on the reverse strand, counting down.
CGGTGTCTGCTTTTGATATATCGAAAAATCATAGCGAACCATAAAATGAAGTACGCCGTCCACTATCTCAAAGCTCATATCCTTGCCGAGAAGCTTCCCCGCAAATTCGGTATCTATGATACGCAGAGCAAGCATTAATTTGTCTGAGACCGAATATATTTCATCCCGTCTTTCGGTTTTCGGCATATATACCACGTCAAACGGATAAATACGCCTCTCGCGCGTACTTAGCTGTTGCTCGCGTGCGGGTGAAACGGGATTAATAAAAAAACAGGGTTCTTCCATACCCTGCGGAACATTATTCTTATAGATTTTACATTCGCACACGGTGCGAAGCTTTTTCGCTATCCCTGTTATCACATCATCAATCATCGTCATTCACCCTTAAACACCTTTCTTAATTCTCTCTTGATTCGCCTTTCTATAATTTGCGGCGCAACTCTTCTGAGTTCCTCTTCAGGAACGGTTAACATCTTCTTACCTTCAACCAAAGTCCGTTTGCCGTCCTTTCTTTCCCGCGTTCTGTGACCGAACTCGACATAATCGGCATATGACATTGAATTGGTTATCGTGATTTCAAAGCAATTTCCTTTTCTGACAACTGTCAGCTGCTTATTCTCTATATCCCACGAAGCAAGAAGCGCACCCGTATCTTCAGGCGTGCGTTCTTTTGCCATTTTCAAAAGCCGTGACGCGATGTTTTTTGCAACATCTGTACATATGCGCTCTTTGTCAGCTTCTTCAAATTGGTAAAGCCGCCTTCTCAGCTCTTTAAGCTGTTTTATGTCACACTTTCCCCATTTAGCCATTATGCCCACCTCTTAAACAGCGCAAGCGAAACCTCTTGATGCGTGTCATACCTCGACGGCTCGCCCGACCTGCAATAATCACATCTCACGCCGTTTCGCACGACCGAGATTTTGCACCCGGGCGGAATATCAAGCTCGGGACGGCAAAACAGCTCAACCGTCTGTTCGACATTCGCTGCACCGTCACCGGAGGACGCGCGCGAAGCCGTTGAATCGGTCTTATATGAAATTCTGCACGGTTCGTTTTCAACAATGATTTGCTCGCATTTATCGTCAAAAACATCATCTTTGATGTCAGTCATAACGCTTACCGTCATTAAATCCGTATAAGTCGATTCGATTGTTCTTCTCACCGCGCCTACCACCGAAGCCGTCTGAAACATACCCATCTGTCCTTTCCGCTGTTTTCAAGCTTATCCGCAAGTCTGCCGAATCTTTGTGCGGCGGTATTTATACCGTCCTCAAAGGTCACGCTTATATCGCCCGCCGTGTATGATTTAACCGCCGCTTCATCGGCGTTTACACCCTCAAGCTCGCCCGTAAGCAATTTTCGGCGTATAAAAGCGCCGCAGACATTATCCGCAGCGCTGTTTATCAAGCCTTTCGGAACCTGTGAAACATTGCAGAAATTTTTGATTTTTTCTTCCACATCATCACATAAAAGGTCAATCAAATCCATATCTCTCGCGGACAGCAATATCCCGAAAGTCCGCAAAAGCATTATTGCCCGTTCCTTCATAAAATCACCTTACATCTTTACTGTTGCTATAATCAATCCTGCCGGGTCAGGAAGGACAGGCACGAACAATCCCGATGCCTTTGTCCATACTGCGACAGGGTCGGGCGTTGCCCACTGTGTAATGGTTATAAACTGGTCGGCGGACTTTTCGCTATACTGACCGTATTCGGCTTCTTCCGGAGTTACGCCCCAAAGTCCCGTTCCTACACCGCCGTTTATGCCGGTAGACATAAGCGAGAATCTATCACGCGGGAAGTAATATTCGGTTGCCTTTGCTCCGTTTGTCTTTTTATACTGATACATTTCGTCGTTTGTCGAAACCGTAATACCAAACATTTCGGTAAGTAAGTCATTTATCTTTGTAAGCGTGACAAACGTGCCTATTCCGTTTACGCCGTTTATAGCGGTCTGAATTCCCTTGTTTTTGCGCATTAATGCAACAATCTTATTTGAAGTTACGGCGCGGTTTACGGTCTTGCCGAGAGCCTTTGCCGTATCAATCATATCCTGTATATCACCGAGGATGTCTGCCTCAGGTTCACTCCAATCAACGTTTTTGAAGTTGTTCTTCGGCACGTCATAGTCAAGCGCAAAATTTAAGTTATTTTCTTTAACAGTCATTTTACCCGTTGCGATGACCTCCATTTTCGCGACCTCTGTTCTGGTCTTGACAGATTCGGCAAGCCGACCCATATCGTCAAAAACATAGCCGATGAGCGCGTTTTCTTCAGATACACCCTTGTTTAAATACATCTGCACACGCTCTGACTGATTGATTTTCTCTTTAATCAAGAGCTTTTCGATTCTCACTCTTTCAAGCTCGGGTCTGTCACCTATCGCCGCTTCGGTATCGAATCCGTGAACCATTGCCATCGTCGGAAGCTGAAGCCCGTCGGACAATCTCAAATACTCCGCCTCGAGATTCTGTGTTTTTTCATCCGGGAACAATGTATCGCCCATATAATTTCTTGTTACCGACAGATTCTGTGAAAAATCAAGTCTGTCCCTGTCTGTGATTAACTGTAAAATATCCATAAGTTTAACTCCTCCTATTATTTATTTCAGGCAATCTCTACCGGAACCGTGATGTCAGTCTTATTTCCGAGACTGTCTGTTACGGTACAGGTAATCTGTGTCTTTCCCGCTTTAACCTTTGTCATTGTGACTTTTTTGTCCGATAACGCAGCTGTAGCGACCGCCTTATCGTTGTCGCTTCCTATCGCTGTTATTTCAAGGGTCAGACCATCTGCGTTCTCCGCGATGTCGGATGCCTCGAACGCGGTTGTGCCTGCTGTGTATGCCTTAGCCTTTGTCATCGCTCTTGAAGTTATCGGTTCATCGTCGTCAAATATAATTCCTCTTGCCGCAAGCGCTGTCTTTGCCGCACTCTGCGGAGCAGTATGCAATCTGCTTCCGTAGATACGTCCGCCGACTATAAGGCTTGCCGCCCTCTCGCCGTGTGTTACGTCAACGTTTTCAAAGATAATTCCCTTTGCCTTTGCATCGTTGCTCGGGTAAATTGTTCCACCCTTTACGGTCTTATAACCGTATTCATCGGCGCTGATACCCGTGTCATCCACCTGTACCGTTTTTAATACAAGACCCGTCTCACTTGCGAGAAAATTAGGTCTCTTTTCTGTTGAATTTACTCTGATATAAGCCATTTTCTATTCCTCCTTATTATTTTGGCTGTTTGTCTGCGTCGCTCCGTGCCTTGAATTGTACCTCTGCGCATAGGACGCGCCAAGGCCCGAACCTCCGCCGTTGTTTTGCTGCGGGGTAAGACCGCCCAAAGGCTTAACGCCCTTAACGGGGTCGCTTGTCTTATCCTCTTCAAACAGATACGCATTGTCCTTTTTGAGTGTTTTAAGCTGTTCGTCAAGACCCGAAAGCTTTCCGTCCTTAAATGTAATGGTCTCGCGGTCAAGCAGGGCGCTCACCGCCTTTGTGTTACGTGCCTTTGCTCCTGTGAGAGCGGTGTCTATTGCGTGCTCAAACTTAATTTTATTAAGCTGTTCATCGTATGTATCCTTCGTCCGCTTGTTCTCATCCTGCAAGGTCTTGATTTGCTGTTGAAGCCCCTCCGCATCAACCTTTTTTAAACCTTCAAGCTGTTTGTCACGCTCGCTGAGCTGTGCATTTAAATTCTTAACCTCTTCCGACTTAGCGTTAAAGTCTGCTCTTGCAACAAAGTTTTTGCCTATCTCGTCAGATACTTTTTTATCAATATCATCTGTATAGGCTTCGCCTAAAATCGTTTTAAGCCATTCTAACATTTTTACCTCCCATAACCGCTGTCCTTTTTAGTCCGGCAAGTCCCGGTAATGCGGTGCGCCTGTGTTTTGTTCCGCGCGCTGCGGATAATTTTATGTATAAAAAAAGCGCTTACAACTTAATGTAAACGCTTGATTTATTGAATTTTGTACAAAAGAAAAGGGACGGCATAAGCGGTCCCTTTTCAATATGGATATTT
>CADBUP010000076.1 GCA_902797885.1 uncultured Ruminococcus sp. | reverse complement strand
GGCCTCAGCCGCCTCAATGCTGTCAAAGCACGCCTTCCACTTTCCGTCATCGCCTTTTTTCATAAAGTCCGCGCCAAAGCTCCACGCGAGGCACGTGAATATCCAGCCGCCGTTATTATTTGCAGTTGGGAATACAAAGCCCGCCTTTCCCGTTGCCTTTTTTATCTTCTGAGCGAATTCTACTACTTCGTTCCAGTCCTTCGGCTGTTTCGGCGTTCCGTCTGCTTCCATAAGTCCCGCTTTTTCGAACATATCAACATTATATGCAAGGCCGAGTGCGTATGCCGCATACGGGTAAGCATAGACCTTTCCGTCCTTTGAAACCGTTTCAAGCACGTCTTTATTCATCTTATCATATATACCGTGCTTTTTTAATGCATCGGTTATATCCGCCGAATACCCCGCCGCTATAATCTGGGGTACCTCTGTGAAGTTTGTGTCATACACAATCGGAAGCTGTCCACCCGCCGCCTTCGCATAAAACGATTTTAAGTCAAACTTCCAGTTATCAGGGGTAATCTTAACATCGGGATTCGCTTCTTCAAATCTTGCTTTTTTCGCCTCGATATTATCCTTTTCCTTTCCGTCTTTGCTCGGCCAGCCGCCGACCGTGATAACCGTCTTCCCGTTTTCGTCCTTATCGGCAGTCTTTCCGCATGAGGTGCAAACCCCTGCCATCAATACGCCCGCCGTAATCAGCGACACAGCCTTTAACCATTTACTTCTTGATTTTTTCATTTTTTTCACTCCTGTTTTTATAATTTAATCATTATGCCCATACTCTATGATATTTTCATGATTTACGCGTCTTTGGCTCAAAAGCCGGGTTCTTCAGTAAACTATCTTGCCCTTTAAAATTTCGCAATACTTCACTCTTTTTTATCACGAACCCGGCCGCCGTCATATATTATTTATTATTTGCATTATTTAATGGCATCCACAACGGGCTTGTTAACTTCAGCCGTCCAGATAAACGCTTTATATTTCTGTCCGGTATTGATTGACGGAATCTCTTTTTTAATAGTAAACTCACCGTTGGGTATCTCAAGTTTTTCAACCGTCACGTTCTTTAAAACATCAGAGCCGTCTATGGTTTCATATGTACCGACAATGTAATTGTATGTTGTGTTATCTTTTTCGCCGGTCGTATTTTTTCCGCTTATTACTATTTTGGTTTTATCATTGTTCAGCGTCATACTGTTTATTTCTATTTTGCCCTTAAAGTTTAACGCCTTTGAAACCGGGTTTGTCAGCTGTGCCAAAGAGCTTTTTCCTTTAATATCAGAACTCATTTTAAGCGTCGCATATGAACCCGCGGAAGGAACAGCGTTTAAATTCAGCGTATATGTCTTCTTATCATCCGAAAGCTCACGCGTTGTCGCTAACGGCGCACCCGCCTTATCGGTCAGGGTTACTTTGTTCGCCAATGTATCGGCGGTTTCGTTTATCGGCTCACTAAACTTAATCTCAATCGCTTTAGTCAGATTCGGGATTTCAGTAACACCGTCAGCCAAATCGGTCTCAAAGCCGTCAGACATCACCGTTTTTGTGCTTATCACAGACGGTTTAGTCACGCTGTCAAGCGGATATATCTTGAGATTATCGATATCGGTGTCTCCGGATTTTCCGTTTTCAATACCGAATGCAATACCGAAAACATTGGTATAATTCAACAATTGGTTGTATGCGTAATCATCCTTTACAAGAGCAGATGTAATTATATTCTCACCCTCTCCGACAGATGCTGTCACTCCTTCTTTATTAAACACAAGTTTAATATGACTCCATGCACTCGGGTTAAGCATAAGAGGTGTATCATCTTTCTTAAAATTGGTTTTAGTTCCTGTCCATCGCTTTGCATGATAAATCAACGCATTATTTTCTACTCTTATAACTGTGTCGGAATATTGTCCGTCAGTAATGGACGGCGCATTCCCACCTTTTCCATAGAATTTTTCTTTGGGATAGAGGGCAATGCCAAGCGCACCTTCTGTATTGTTTTGTTTTACATCAAATTCCATAACAAGTTCATTATTTTTTAAATCGGTAATAGGCCGAGGAAGACGTATTCTTATTCTGTCCTCTTTTCCTGCTATCTTAACACCTTTATCGTTCGGATTTGATGTTTCGTTATAACCTTTACCGTTTGTCACGTTAACTGTGGTCGTTGGAACATTAAATATATCATTTACTCTATAGTATCCGGCAGGCAAATGAAAATTTCCGGTATAGGTATCAAAGTCCTCTGATATATAATTTGAGTTATCGGTATAAACCCTGATATTATCAAACTCAACATCGTTTGTACCGTCTGAATATAATCTTATTCCGTTCAATCCGCATTTATATGACTCCTGAACCTCTTCCGTCCCGGTTTTTATAACATCATACCAGCGCGTTTTCCAATGGCCATCATTATCTGAGTAATGGTAATTTGGATGTACCGCCGAAAATGTTTCTTTTGTTTTATCAGCTTTTGTTATCTCAAAGTTATACTTTTCGCTTGTCATATCAACTGTGATTGATACATGGTTCCAACCGGTATTATCAATTGCATTTTCTTTCTTTGTGGATAAGTTTAAACCGGTGTTATCGTTATTCCATTCTGCAGATGTATAAACATCGCTTGCTCCGCTATCGCTCGCGAGATTACCTATCGCAAGGTGTTTTTCATAATCCTCCGGTTTGGAATCCGCTTCACGGATAAAGCCTACGCCCCAGCCCTTTCCGCTTGCCTTTATGTCAAACTCAACATTTAACTTTCCCGATTGGAAGGTTTCAAACTTGTTCATATAACTTGATACCGCTCCGCGTGGCATTTTAAGGACTGTTCCCTTAGAGTCAACATCACTATCCTTTGCGCTTTCAAGGGTTGAGTTTGACAATTTTGTTGCCTGCCACTGTGCCGGTACGCCGCCGACATAAGCGCTGAAATCCTCATTCAGATAATAATACTTTTCGGTATCATAATTCGTTACGGTTTTGCTTCCCGCGGCCGCAGTATCAACGCTGTTCTCCGCACTTGCGGGGGGCACAGTTCCCAACATCATTACCGCGCCTATTGCCAGACCGACAAATCTTTTAAATTTTTTCAATTTCCTTACCTCCGTTCAATTTATTTTTTAATTTATTTGTTTTTAATTTATTTTTCTTTTATAACAATCGGCAGATTATTCGGATATTCCCAAAAGAATCCGTTTATTTTTTCCGCGTTGCTTATATCTAAAGGCTGATTATTTCCGAAGCTTATAACGCCTTTGTCGGTTTCTGAGATAATAACCGGGAAACGGTTTAAGACGGTCATTTTCATATAAGTCTTTCCGTTTTCGGGATTAACTATATTTTCATACCCCGCGGCCGCATAGGTGTACTTATGCTCCGGCTCGTTGTTGGTCTTGATAACCTTGACCTTGAAATACGCATTATTACCGTCTTTTTCTATATCTTCTGCGCTTATGACATACATCGCGTCATTGAGAGTTGTGAATGTTTCGGAATACGGAACGCCCATTTTTGCGTCTGCGCTCGCTGCCGCGGCAATGTTTTCGCTAACCGACAGAGTATATCCCGCCTCCGGTTCAAGATTTCTCTCGGGCGTTAAAGAAACTGTCTTTCCGTCACTTGAAATTGTATACGTACAGGGAACATCAGAGCCGTCCGTTTCTTCGGTCAGCTTGATATTTTCATTAATATTATCCGCCTTAACCGGGGTTGTAAACTGTATGTCTATCGCCGTTGTGCCGGTTGAAATTCCGTCATTTTTGTTCTGTTCCTTTCCGTCATGGTTTATATACGAAACCTTTTCGACGTCGGGGCACTCAACGCCGTCAACATATCGCGCTATGCGGAAGGTAACGGAATTCGACGCATTTTTATATTCAATCGTATACACTCCGGAAGCAAGCGCACCGAGCGTAAGTTTAACCGTTGACTTGCGGCCGTCCGAAAGGCTCGCCTCTGTTATTAGATCTGATACATCTCTGCCGCTTGAATCCTTTATTTTAAAATCACCTTTATCCACAGAGGTCAGCGCGTTTCCTTCCACATCGGTCAATGCCCTCGAAAAATCAAGCTGAAGCTTGCCGCCGCTCGGGTCTATAACACCACCGCCATAGCCGTCAACCTTCATATGATTTTCGGCGGCGTATTCCTCATTCTCGCCGTGAAATACGGCGAAGTTATCTATATAGACGTCTTTTCCTGTCTCGTTGGTAAAATAGAACGCCTTATTAGCCGACCAATTACCGTCCTCTGCAACATATGTTCCATCAACAAAATAAGTAATTTTATTGTTGTTATAATCAAAAACAAGCTCTATCTTATGCCATTTAAAATCATAGAACGGCTCATCCTTTGTGATTCCTATCTGCGCCCAGCTCGAGTTAAGAGCAGCAAACTTTCCAACCTTAATGCATCCATACATTCTGCTGTCAAAATCTTTGCCTTTTTTCCAGTCTGTTACATCGTCATTTACATTGCTCTCGATCCCGTACAGCCAAAAATTTTTACCGGCCACAAGGTTAGCACTCAGCTTAACATCAAAGCTGATTCTGCGTACGCCCTTTTTATAAACTTTATCAAAGCCATAGGCAATAATTGCGCCGCTGCCGAGTTTAAACGCTCTTGTTCCGACCTCTTCATCAACATATGTCCCCGTTGCTTTCGCCCTTTCGGGATGATACGCTCCGTCAAATCCGCAAAATCCCTCGGGCAAATCATTATTTGACCCTTGCTCAGACGTCCAGCCGGAAAAATCCTCAAAATGCGAAACATAGACCGCTCCCGCACTTTCCGCACTCACAGGGGGCACAGTTCCCAACATCATTACCGCACCTATTGTCAGACTGACAAATCTTTTTAATTTAAATCTCATCTTCACTGCCTCCTCGTATCTTATTTTAAAAGTGTAAGCCATGTAAACAACGATGTGTCTTTTGTAGCACCTATACCGCTTGCATACTCAATCCAGCCGTTTCTGTTTCCGCCGTCGCTTTCGTTTATCATATACGAAAAGCCGAGCTTGTCGCCCTCTTTCGGCTGTTGACCCGGAAGCAAAAAGCCTTCCCACGGAATCCTTGCCTCATATATGGTTTTATCGCCCTTTCTCGTTATACAAATATCAGCGCTTTCGAACTTGCCCGCCTTATAATAATTGTCCTGTGATAATGTTCGGTAAATCTCATCTCCCTGAGGCGTGTGCGCCATAGACAGCTCGTTAAAGGTTGTCGAACGCTGTCCCGATACGGTATAACTCTCCTCACCATAGAAAACGCCGATCTGTATATTGTCCGCCTTCCATGTGTTCCAGCCGGCATACGGCTGATAAAAGACATTGTCCGTGACAACCGCCGCGAAATACAGATTATCCTCATCCCACATAAGCGACGCGCGTCCGCTCAGGTCATCGGGTCCCGTCCAGCCGGTATTTTCTTTTAACTGTTCCGCCTTGTCAGCGTACATCCACGTGTTATACTTCCACGCCTCGGGTTCTATTTCGCCGTCTATTTTCGGCTTTACCGCGGCGTACTTTGCGACAGTCATATCCGCCTTTGTGCTATAGCTGTACTTGACACCGTTGTTCAGATTAAGGTCAAAGGCAAAATCGTATATTCCCTTTTTGACAAGCTTAGGAAGCTTAATCTTATATTCGGACTCAAGACCCTTCGGGATGTTTCCTATATCGATTTTACCGAGCGACTTAAGTTCATCGGGTGTGGTGAATTCAATCGTTCCTTTGGCAACGTTTAATTTTGATGTGTTATTAAGCTTTAAATTCATCATCCAGTTATCAACATTCGACGGGTCGATAAGTTCAAGCGAAACATCGGCAATAACGGATTTTTCTATCGTGACGAACACCTGTGTGCTTTGGACGATTTTATCACCGTCTTTTATGTTTATCGTCACCATACTTTTTGTTCCGACCTCGCCTGTCGGCATAAGCTGAACCTCTGACTTGCCTTTGGTTATTTTATCCCCGGAATAATGCTTTACCGCCTCGGATTCTATCACCTCGACATCGTATTCCTTATCGGTATTATTTGTGTAATTTACCGCCACGATGTCGTCCTTTGCGCCCGTTATATTGCTGTCGGATATATCCAAAAAGGCGCTGTTGTCACTCAAAAGCTCTGCCTTTGTGAAATCGCCCTTAACATACATCGGACGTTCATCAACCCAGAAAGTAAACTTTCCGTCATTTCCGCTCATCGGCGTCATATTACCGTAATCATCATATACCTCAACATAATCCGTTCCGAGGTCAACGGTGACAAGCTTTCTCGTCTTTCTCTCGGTTGTGTTTAAGGTCAGAATATCCTGATTAAATTTCCTGCTCTTGAACAGATTGATATAACAGTTATTTGTGTCAGAAAGCTTTTTAACCATATCCGTGTCGGCGAAAATATAGTTGTGTCCGGTAAAGGCAACATATCCCTCCATCGGAATACAGGTCTTTTCCTCCTGTGTCAGGTGCTTATACGACGGACTTACCAATCCGAACATATCTTCACGCAGATAAGCAATCGGTCCTTTTTGTTCAAAATTATAAATCGCTTGTACGTTTGACATTCCGATCGACTTATAATAAATGTCATATCTTGTCGAAAGGTTACCGTGCGTTCTTTGATCACCGTTTGTTACCGAATCTGCGGTTGTATATCCGACCTCATCGTTTACGATAGGAAGCTCTTTGCCCGTCTTTTCTTTAATATAATCGCGCCATTTAAACACCAAGGTTTCCGCACCGCCCGTTTCGGTGAACGAGGTCGAATACGGGTGTGCCGAAAAAGCGTCAAGCCTATCATATGCGCCGCCCTCGATTGTTCTGTCAAAGAAAAGCTGTTGGGTTTCTCTTCCCAAATCGCAGACGGCAAAGCCCATAATCTTGCCCGTTGGGTCATACATATCTCTGTCGTCCGCTATTGCATTCACCATCTTGCCATAGTTTATTACGCCGCCGAGCTTTTTGTCCTTTTCCTCGGTGAAGGTATGATTCGTTTCGTTGTAGATTTCATACCAATCTATTATATCCCCGGCGTGCTTCATCAAAACGGCAACCTCGCTCTTTGTTTTTGCAAGGCTCTCGGGTGTATTCGGCGTTGATTCATAAGAAAATCCACTCATATTCGGTCCGTGAATTATGGGCATAAACTTAAGGTTGTGTTTTCTCAGTTCCTTTGTCGTATATCCCATATAGTTGCTGTCGAATACATCCTCGCCGGATTTTGATTCCAGATAGTTCGATAGCACCGACCAGCGCACACCCGCCGCATTGCTCTTTGAAATCACATCGACCATCGTCGAGATTTCTTCATCGCTGTGCTCCCAGTCAGGGTGAGTACATATATAAATGTCCTGATTTTTATATCCGTTTTCATCGGTCTTAAGTATAGCGAACTTTGTCGGCTGTAAAAGCGAATGCACGTTATCCTTTTCCGATTCGATTTTGACATAATAGTCATAGACATCGCACCTGTCGCTGTCAACATTTATCGCAAGGTCAACCGTTTCGCCGCCCTTAACCGTTACGGTGTTCACCGTTTCAAAGCACTTTATCTCATCGCGCGAAATGCCATAGCACGTAACATCAGCGGTGATATCGGTATCTCTGAGATTCGTAAAGGTATTTACAATCTTTTTCTCTTTTTTGTACCACTCAAACGCGTTTCCCGTCTCGTCAATCTTAACCGAGAGCCTGAGCGGATTTTGTTTTTCGTGCTTAATCAGTCTTACCGCACCGATTGTGACAGGGGCGGTCGATGTCCTCAGCTCATAATGCCTGCCGCCTATCGCCGTTGCGCGGATTCTGATATCCGCACCGGCGCATCTTCCGCCAAAGTATGCGTCGTCAAGCTTGATTTTAACAGTCTTCCATTCGTCTTGTCTGTTTAAAAATTCATAATGAGCATTCTTTTGTTTGGTATTCAATCCATCATACTCGACAAGAAAGAATCCGGTAAGCGCGTTGTAATAATCGATTTCAAGTTCAAACGATGTTCCATCATTTACCTCATGAGCGAACTTATCGTCTACATCAATATAAAGATACGGTGACGAACCTTTAAGCTGCCAGCCCTCTCTTCCTGCCGCCGTAACGCTGTTATACGATGCCGACGCGCCGAGGGTCTGACTTATAAAGCTTATATTTCGTGTCTCTGAACCCTTTGAGCTGAGCTCGGCATAGGCAAGGTTCGGGTTCTCGGTGTTGCTTTCTTCCGCATATGACGTAACATTAATTAATGTAAAAAGCAGACAAAAAGTTATAAACATCGCTGTTAATCTGCATTTTCTCATTTTGAACCACCTCTTTCTAATCATTATTTTTGTTTATTGTATAAGCCGTACAAATCGGTTTTAGAATATTGATTGAATCGGACATATACAGCGAAATTCTGTTAAATTCCGGTACTGTGTTATTATCCTTCATGTCAAACGAATATTTCTCTATGCCCTCAGACATTTTATCGAGCTTTGGCTCATTCTGCTGATTTGCTATTTCACGAAATTCGATAAGCATATTGTTTCTATACACAGCACAATACAGCTTATACAAAATCTCATTTCCCGCAGTTGAGTATTCAACCTGTGCGCTCAGGTTCGATAAATCAACAAGGTTATAATCATCAGGCTTTAGCTTTAAAATATCATTCATCAGGTATATACTGATTTTTTCGGTCTTTCCCGCTGTAATATTGAATTTCAGCGGAATCCTACTATCCTCTGAGATAATATATGCCGTGTACCCTTCGGATTGCGGATGCACGCCGAATTCAAAACAGAAATATCCGTCTTTATCCGTTGTTTTTTGGTCTATATATAATGCATTCTCGGGTGACAACTTATCTGTACCGATATTCTCCGGTGCAACTATTAACGATATTCTTTTGTCGCTTTGCTTGGATTCTATATATCCATCAACCACAACCTTATCGATTGAATTCCCTGCGCCTTTAGGCAGCAAATTCCGATTCATCGGCTTACCGACGCAAATATAAAACGGCTGTTTGGTAAGCTGATATTTTCCGTCTTTATATATGTCACTCTCCTGTATTTCATTTCCCCAAAAATCATATATATGTACTTCTTTTCCTTCGCCTATTCGTTGATATTCAAGCTCCTGCACATTTGACGGATCATCGCCTATTGAGTGATACAGAGCGTACACCCCGCGGTCGAGGCAAGTATATTTGTATATATATCTGCCGCTTGTACCGCTTTTGTCATCTTTGCCGCTGTATACGGTGTCCGCGGGAGTTCCGTCATCATAGAGTTTCTCACACTTTGCCGCGTCCGCGACAAGGCTGTTATAATTTGCAACAGCAACATATGCCGGTTTGGCTGCATACGGATTTTCATCTTCGTGCGACTCGACTATACCGAACGACGACTCGCGAACGCCAAGGTTTCTGCTCTTGGGGTCATCCGAAAAATCATAAATCCATGTCTTGTCAGTCATATTGCCGCCGTTATAAGCATCCGTCACAATTTTTGAGCGAACAAGGTTAAGTGCCTGGTCATAATACGGATTTTTTGAATAGTTAGGTTCATACTTATCATCATTCGGTTTATCATCCGTTGAAAATCCGCGTTCAGTATACCATCGCACACTATTCGGGAAGTTATATGTCTTACCCGATGCCGGACCTTTTGTTTTTCCGGACATCAGATTATCGAAATGCTCAACTGTGGCGGTCGCACTATCCAAAAACGAAAACCAATTCTTTCCGGGCGGGGATGTGTATCCCGGTTCCGGGTCGCCGTCTGTGCCGCGCTCTTTGTAATCATGAAGCGTAAAAGCGTCATAATACGGCTTATCCATTTGGCTCAGCGTGCCGTCAATAAAATACTCCGCCTGATATCCCAGACGAAATGCCGAAAACGCGCCGACCTTTATCGGGGAATTATTTTCTTTTGCCGCGGTATATGCCGCCTTGACGGCGTTGGAATACGCCTTTCCCGCATTGTAATATTCCTCTTTCAGTACGTCCTGAGATTTCCCTGTTTCTTTCACCTCGCCCAAAGGTTCGTTTATAACCTCAATCATGGTGACGGTGTTTTTTACAAGCGGTTCGTTTATAAAGCTTGAAACATAATTTTTATATGCGTCGGCATAGGTTTTTCCCGTGTTTTCGTCATAAACGGAATCATCGGGAATACCTGCAAATTTTGTTTTTGTATTATGATAAAGCTTATTGTACCCCGTCATAATCGCAAGCATATCTATACCGTATCTTTTCGCCTTTTCAAGCGTACTTACCTGTCTTTCATCAAGCTTATATTCACCGGCATTTTTCTCATATTTATCCCAATTAAAATCATCTCTGGCTATACCTAAACCGGCATTTTTCATAAGTGAAAAGGTTGTATCCGCATCCGCATATCTTGTCAGATGAAGCGACGCGCCGAAGGTCTTGTTCAGCTTTTCGCTCACCGTTGATTTCGCGAACGAAAACTGTTTTTCGTATTTTCCGCCCGACGTGTCCGTTACCGTAACGTTCAAACTGTATATTCCGTATTTTTCGTTTTCCAATTCATAATACAAAACATCTTCAAACGATTCGTTCGGCTTTAAATCCTTGTTTTCAACCTTAACCGTTTTTCTTTCAGCCTCATCAACATTCGGCTTATACGAATCATAATTATAGTTTTTAAATATAATCTTGTATTCTATACAACAGCTTTTCGCGGTTGAGCCGTTTGCCAAATTTACATAAAATTTGGCGGTTTCATTTTCGTAAAACACCGGTGATGTTCTGTCGGTCTTTACCGATATTGTTAAATCTCCGTCCGCAAGAGCAATCGGGTTAAAGACAGTCATCGCTATATACAAACAACAAAATATGGCCGACAAAAGTTTTTTCACACCTTTTCCCCCTTTATTTATATAGAAAGACCGCTCCCGGCTGTCCGTTATACGATGAAACAATTATATGTGAACAATTGCTTCCGGCTGACTTGTAATCAATAATATCGTTTATGCTTCCGTTTGAAATTCTTTTATTTTCTCTTGCGGTGCTGTCATATATAACAACCGCTCTTCCGTTTAAATCCATACACTCATAACCGAGACCGTCGAATGAAGCGTCGCCCAAAGCATATGTCATTTGAACGAATGAACCTATCTTTTTATAGACCCATCCGCGGCTCAGCTGTCTTCCCACAGAACGGTATGCATATCCCGAAAAATAACCCGGAAGGTTATATATAATATCTCCGTATTTTCCATACGGACTGCTTCCGTCCATATATTTTTGAGTTTCTCTGTCATACATTAATGTTATCTCGGTCACACTCAAATCCGCCGCTTGGTTTACGGAAATTATATCGCCTTGTGTAAGCGCCTCGGGAATTTTTGTATTTTGATTCAGCACAAAGGTCTTTTCCGTTCCGTTTTCGTTTACGATAAGTGTTTTTGACGGGTTTCCTTCACTATCAAGTCCTTCGCCGAATTCCACAAACATCATCGAATTTTTGCTCTTTGTGTCCGCGCTTCCGACATACACGAGAACGTCCGCATACGGGGTTGTTCCGTCATAGTTATATCCATACATTATTCTGGTTACGTCCGCCGTAACATCAGAAATCGTATTTGAAAAATACTTTTCAACATCCGAAATCTTTTCACCGTTTACTATCATATTTCCGTCTTCGTCAAGACTCGGTATGGACATAAGCTTTGTTCCCGATGAATTATAAACCAAAGACATATCGAATCTGTTTTGCCAGCCCGTATATTCTACCTTGTCAGACCACATTATCGTCTTAATTCGTCTTAAGGTGTTGTCCTCGGCTTCCTTTGACGACAGTGCCGCCGTGTCTATTGCTGAAATCTCGTTGTTTACGTTCGACTTGTAACGAATGGTCTGAGGAAGAACCTTTCCTCCGTTATCCGTTATCTTTCCCGTTAAATCGGGGAAGGCTCTTAATATTTTCGCCGAATCTTTATCGGCATCATATTTGATTTCATCGATATTTACCTTGCTCGCCGCCGTATATGTATCGAATTTTCCCGATGCCTGGTCATAAATCCTGAATTTAATTGCAGAGCCGAACATCTGTGTTTCAGCCGCCGCCTTTAAAAGATAGCCGATTTTATACTCGTTATTTGCGCCCTCGGTAAGGTAAGCGGCCTCGCCCTTAGAATTCAGATAAATCGTGTATTCCGCCCCGGGATACAGCCTGCTGCTGTTTTGAGCAAAATACTTTTCGTTTACCTTATATTCTTTATCTCCGAATGTAAGCGTTGAATTGGTTGCGTTGACAGAATTCAGCTTGCCCGAAACCTTTTCAGAGCATATAATTATATCAAGCTTCTCTTTATCCGCCGACGATGCAAGTTCTGCTATGTACGGAAAAACAGTATTGATTTTCGCTTCAAGCCCCTCCGCCGTTCTTACTGACGTATTGGTATAATCGTCTAAACAAATATTCTTGGTTCCGTCAAGGGCGTCATACAAGGTGTTGTTGCTGTATCCGGTGACGGCTATAGTAGTATAACAGGATATAATCATTAAATCATACCCCGATGCTTCTCCCGTTTCTTTAAGGCAGACGCTTCCGTGATTGTAGCCTTTGGTCAAGTTGTTTATAAGTTCTGAAACGCTTGAATCGTTCGGACGGCCGTTATACACAACTCTGACAGATCTCGAAACCGATACCGACCTATTCTTACCCGAATCGTCGGACTTTGAATATTCAAAAGCAAAGCTTTCGGGATTAAATGACACTATATCCTCTGAATCGATAATAAGCTCTTTGTCACCGTCTTTCTTTTCGAGATATATCATATTGGCCTTGTCTTTATTGTCAAGTCTGTAGAAAAATTCAACGTTGTTACCGAGACAGTTTTTAAAATTCATCTCTTCATTCGTATTATAAATAAGCCCGTCAATGTTTGCTTCATTTTTCTCCGCTGTGTAGTCCTTGCTTATCGTTGAACCGCCAAAGGCATAAAGCCTTCCGCTTTGAAAGTATATTTTATGATAAACCGACAAAAGAGTATCGTCCGAAACGCTGAATGTATAGCTTCCGTCGGCTTTTATTTTATCCGGAGAATAAGTTCCTACCGCCGCGCCGTCAAAAATAACCTTTAAACCGTCTGCAACCGTAAGAGCCTCGCTATTTGAAACAGTATTCCTTATTCCGAGTTTTGAAGCAACATAGGTATATCCCATGGGATAGCCCCCGTGTGCCTGTGCCATAACATCATAACCGCTTGCGCGTATAATCATAGTCAGCGCCTCATTATATGTGATAGGCACATCGGGATTAAATTTCAAATCGTCCGGCACGGATACTATTCCGCTTTTTACAAGATAGCTTATACCCTTTGCATACAAATTATCTGCCGGTACATCAGTAAAAATCACATTGTTGTCTTCGCTTCCCGCATTTAAAAGCTTAGCCAAATAGTCGGCAAACTCAGCCCTTGTCAAAACAGAAGTTAAATCAGCACTGCTGATTTCATCTTGATCCAAAACACCTGCGCTTCTAAGAACAGTTATTATTTTTTCAAAACCATCATAGCCATAATCGGAATCATTAGACTCTGCTGATACCACCGATGAAATAACCGAACCAAAAATTACCGTTATTGAAATTAACAAACATACTGCTTTTCTTAAAAAATTTTTATTCATAGTTTACCTCCTATTTCTCACAAGTTTGAATTACCGCCCAAAGAAGCTTTGCTGTTTCGGCACGTGTCGCGCTTTGTTTCGGATTAAAACACCTGTTTTCATCACCGCTTATTATCCCTGCCGCACTAAGTTTATCTACAGCCTCTTTGGCATAATCCGAAATCTCGTCCGAATCTGCAAAATCTATGCTGTCTCCGTTGTTTTTAAACTTATAATCGCATATATTAACGGCTCTCGAAATCATAACCGCTATATCCTCACGCAATATAGGCTTTCCCGTGCCAAATTCTGTATCGGACAAACCGTTTACAATGCCGCTGTTGTATGCACAGTCGACATACCCCTTATACCAAGCACCTTCCTCAACATCCTGGAAAGAGGGATTGCTCCCTACAACCGAAAGTTCGAACGATTTTACAATAATTTTAACAAACTCTTCACGCAAGACGCTGTCCCCCGGCATAAACTTTTTCGGCTCTCTTCCGGTCAATATGCCCTTTCCGAATAAGCCCGTTATAGCTTCCTGTGCCCATTCATAATCTTTAATATCATCAAATATTACTGCGCTTTCCGCATTGTTCTTCGGCATATATTCATCCGAATATGTTTTGTCCCCTAATTTCGGCGTGTTATCAGACCCCTTTCCGCTATAGCCTCCGCCCGAAGAGCCTCTTCCCGAGCCTCCGCCGTTTTGCGAACCGTTGCCCGCGCCAAAACTTTCGGCAAATTTCTTAATGTCGGAATAGTCGTTTATATTATTTTCGTTCATAAGTGCCCTGCACATATCTGTTGTTATTTTTGATTTGTTAACACCGATCTTATCCGCATACAACTCAAGGCAATCCTTAACATTCCCCGCGCTGTCGCCAAGCTTTATAAGGCAGAGAATAATATTTTTCTCAGCAGCATTGTTGTATTGTTCTATCGTTTGCGGATCGTCGCTCTTCATCATTGCCGTAAGCTCCGAAGCAAAGGCATCTTTGTAAAACTTTGATACCTCTAAATCCCCAATGCCAAATCCATCCTTATATTGACCGAAGCCTTTAAATCCGTCACTCGTTAAAATTGACAGCACGCACGCCTTTTCACCGATAACGCCTATTGAATTCTCGTTTACATCGTTCGGCTTCTTTTTTAAATATTCACACATAAACGATGCTGCTTTTCCGAAATCGGCATCCGCGCCGACTGATGAAAAAATTCCAATATCAAAACGATTGTTTTCAATAATTTCCTTTATTTTTTCCAAATTATTTGCCTCTGCGGCAGTTTTAAGCTCATTGAATTTTTCACTTAGGCTATCTTCATTTATAAATAAAATCTGATTTTCCTTTATCTTATCAAATCCTGTATTTCCGATTCTGGCTATGTATTTTCCGCTTTTTTTAAGAAAAACATTGAATTCATATGCCCCTTTCTCATCGGCCTGCACAGCTCCCATGAACTCTGTTTTGCTTCCGTCATCAGAAGAATTATTCCAAGTATTCTCATCGGAAAGATTGAATTCATCTGCTGTTATTTCCAGCGTCACAACCGACTTTTCAACCGCGCCGTTGCCGGTTATATCAACATAACCTTTATTCTTAACTTCGAGCGTCTCTGCATTTGCCGTCAGTCCAACGAGAGCAATCACGCTGAATATTATTGCAAGGCTGCTCCTTAATCCTTTTTGTTTTCTCATCATACATCTCTTTCCTTTCAGATTATTATAGTAAGAGGATTGTTTAATGCTATATTTATATAGCATTACAGGGGTACCCCTTTAATTATTTGTTATTTTATCGTTTTCGCTATTTTGTTTTATTGTTGTTATTAAACTAAAACGGCATACGCAAACACATTTACAATCGATAAAAAACATTAATAACCATCTGTATTTTTATCTTCATCTCTAACTCAGCTATGTAAATTTTAGCAATTTTATATAAATTGCTATACGTTTTTATGTATAATTCTTGACAAAATCAGTATACTAGTGTATAATAACAAAGTCAATTAAAATTATTGTCAAAAAGTTGAGGATTGTTGTTATGAATAAATTTACTTTAGATGATGGTACTCCACAGCTTCTTAAAGCGATTTATATGGACAAACCATGTCCTTTATGGCTGGAGTTTTGCGGTCACGACTTTTGTTTACCGAGTTATAATATAACTCGTGGAACTACCTATTACTATGCCATTGAATATGTTATTTCAGGCAGCGGGTATATTCGGGAAAATGACACCATATGCAATCCGTGTAAAGGAGACACCTTTGTACTTCATCCCGGTTCCGGGCAGATACTATATGCTGATTCGAGCAATCCGTGGGAAAAATTATGGATAATATTTTACGGTCCTCTTGCCGATATTCTCTTTGAATCGTATGATCTCAAAAAACGCATTTTATATAAGAACTTGAATATCGAAAAACAGCTTATGGATATTTTTAAAATATATGATTCGGAAACTCTTACTAAACATGAAATTCAAAGCAGGTGCAGCACACTTATATTTGATATAATTCAACAGCTGTATCTGTATGAATGTGATGATAACCTTGATATTAAAAATTGCTCTGTCGCTGACAAGCTTAAAATTCTCATTGATAATACGCCGTTTTATCCTGTATCTCTCAATGATCTTTCAAAAAAAATGTACTGTTCAAGAGATCACGCTATTCATCTTTTTACCGAAAAGTTTAAAATATCACCGTACAAGTATATGTCACAGCATCGATTAAAAGCGATACAACAGATGCTCGCATCTTCAACTATACCAATTAATGATATTGCAAAGACAATGGGTTTTTGCGATTCCGGATATTTTGCAACCTGGTTTAAGAAACGTACCGGCATGACACCCAGTAAGTACAGAAAGACTCATAATGAATAAGATTTCGGAATTAGTGAAGACCATCAGATTGTTTCGCACAATACAGCAAATAAAACCACTATTGCAATCGTTATAAGTTTGGAAGATATTTTCTTGTTCTGTACGGTACGCTCGTTTTATTCAGCATGGTCATCCTTTGCTTCCACATCAAAGGATGACCATGCTGTGTTTTCTAACAAAAATAAAGATCTTCGGCGTGCATGCACTTGGCAAGGCTTGAGCAAATAGAAGTCATTTTCGGAAGGTTTGGGGTTAGGGTATTACCTTGCTCAAAACCGCCCTTAAAGGTGTTGATTTTACGGTGTTTTTAACTGTCTATTTGCTCAATTATGCCTTGTCTTTTACATTTACCGTTCGTTTTCTTTTTCTTGTTTACGGCGGATATTTTCGGATTTTGCACACTTTTCTTGTTTATATAATTTTCAAGCCGTTTGCGTACGGAATACCTGTCCGCTTCGCCTATGGCTTTATCGGTTTCGGATTTTGCGGTATCATAAAAATTCCGAATAAATGAGCCGCCGTAAATTTTTTTGCAGCTCGGATATTGTTTCACTTTCAGCCTGTGGTCTGATGTCATAACGCAGATTCTGTAATTCTTCCGCATCAAAATCCTGTGCCTGTTCCTTTAACTCGTAATATTCCTTTTGAGCGCTGTCAAGTCTTGTTTTGCTTTCATTTGAGTGTCTTTCCATAACGGGAACAGCTTTTTGAACGCAAAGGCTTCCGGGAAATGATAACCGAGATAGAAAACGGTAATGTAGGCACGGTTATTGTAAAAGACCTGTCAAGACTTGGACGCGAATACTTGCAGACGGGTTATTACACCGAGACTATGTTTCCGAAATATGATGTTCGTTTTATCGCCGTAAACGATAATGTTGACAGCGCAAGCGGTGATAACGAATTTGCTCCATTCAAAAATATTATCAACGAATGGTATGCACGCGACATCAGCCGTAAAGTAAAATCATCATTCAAGGCAAAAGCACAAAACGGCGAATTTTTAGGTGCAACAACCCCGTACGGTTACAGAAAATCACCCGAGAACAAGCACAAGCTGATACCTGACGAAAACGCTCCGACTGTTAAGAGAATGTTTCAAATGGCATTAGAGGGAATAAACTGCAACGCTATTGCAAGAACATTTAAGGCAGAAAAAATTCCGATACCGGGAGCATACACAAGAGATATGCAAGGTGTTGTTCATAAAAACAATGTTAAATATCCGTATGATTGGGGGCAGCCGACAGTTCGCTTTATTTTAACAAATGAAGTTTATATCGGTACAGTTGTAAATAACTATACTAATGCAAAATCATTCAAGGATAAAACACGAATTAAGGTTGCGGATAATGAAAAAATCAAGGTAGAGAATATGCACGAACCGTTAGTTGACAGGGAAACCTTTTACACCGTGCAGCAACGCATAGCCGTTAAAAAGCCTATCGAAAACAATGCCGATTCCATATTCAGAGGATTGTTAAAATGTGGAGAATGCGGAGCAAATCTTGCCTTTGGAAAGGCTTGCGGCAGACGCAAGTCCCATTATTACCGCTGCGGCAGCTACGCAAGACATCGCGACTGTTCACCTCACACGGTCAGTCTTGACACTTTTGCAGAGGTTATCCTACATGACATTAACCGTCATATTAACTTTGTCAAGGAGGATAAAGAAAAATATGCGGTGCAGCTTATGAAGCATTTCAATAACGGCTCAAATGAAAATTTGCAGTCAGGCAAAGAAAAATTAAAGCGTATTGAAAACCGTATTGACGAGCTTAATTTACTTATACAGAAAATCTATGAGGACAAGACTTTTGGGCGAATTACAGAATCCATTTACTCCGCTATGTATGCAAATATGTCAAACGAGTTGAACTCACTTCAAGAGAAACAAAAGCTGCTTGAAAATTCTGCAAATGAACATTTTGCCTGCGAAAAATCCATAAACGATTTTATGGATTTACTTGAACAGTATGCACCGGATAAAAAGCTGGACGCCGTTTTGCTGAATAACCTTATTGAAAAAATCGTTGTTCACGAAAGACAGCGTATAGACAGCGAAACGATAATGCCTATTGAAATTTACTACCGCTTTGTAGGCAAAGTGGAGGATATGCCCGAAAATATGTTATTGACGGGACGACTTGCTCGAACAAAAGATTTTTAATTTATGGTGATATATTTGTGTATCACCATAAATAGTCCACTTGGGTTATAACTAAACAATCAATCGATTCGATTCCGGATTCCGATAGGGCGTCCAAAATTTCATCTCCATCGCCCCTCTCGCCGCAATCAATCAAAACAGCGTGATTTTCGGTCTTTAGTATCAATGAATCAGCCTTTCCCACGTCAAGCGCGATTACTTCAAAGTTATTAAGCGCCCCCGGAACAGCTTTGTCCACAGCCTGCCGATTTGTACATCGGCAAAGATTTATCAAGATACGCCCGACAAAAACAAATATAAATAATTTATGCCTTTTTTGCGGAAGCATCCTAAGCACCGCCCTTCTGTATTTGATTTATACAGTTAATATATACAACGTAAATTAAAAACAGATTAGAAAAATTATTTTTTTAAATTTATGATTATTAAATTTGTGATTATTGAAAAAAGTAATTGACAAAACCGCCTTAACTATGATAAAATATATAAGTGCTGAGTGCTGAGTTCTGAATGCAGATGGACACAGATGTTAACGAGTTAATCAGCCTTTTAACCGCCATCTGTAAAACTTCAAACTCAAACAAATAATAATGCATTCTGCATTATTATAAATCTGCGGATGTGGCGGAATTGGCAGACGCGCCAGACTTAGGATCTGGTATCTCCGATGTGCAGGTTCGATTCCTGTCATCCGCACCAAACAGTAAAAATCCGAACCTTGTACCGATTGGTATCGGGTTCGGATTTTTGATTTATTTGGATTATCCTAATTTTAATTGGAAGAGCAAGAAAGAATAATGTCGTACTTAAAAGAGATACGGCTTTAATCTGTTTTATCTCTTTTTCTATATATTTTTTCGCACATTCATCAATGTAAATACCTTCTGATAAAATGAAGATATCAATTTTAAACGAGGGCGTTTGCGCTATGGAAGAAAGATTTATTGAAAACGGAATTGAGTATGTAAGAAACGGCTATTACTTCATACCAAGCTTAACTCCTCATTAGATTGCCCCATTGAGAGAAGTTCTAACATATTCTATCTTCGGGCTTGCTATAATTCCAAATCTTCGCAGTTCATATTCATATTTATAATTACATCTGTCATCCGTTTCAAAATTCCAGCTCCCTGAATTGATATATACTTTCTCAAACGTTACCATATGTAATGCCCCGAATGAGTTGTGGCGATTTCCGTATGCAATAAATTCAAGCCTGTGCTTTCCTTTTTTGAGATTGTCAAGCTCTAGCTTATATGGTGAGAACGCAATCGTTCCCACATCCTCATTATCTAATATTACCGCCACACACGGAGCGGCAAACGAGCTTAATGTTAAATATGCATCGCAATCCTCCGGTGCCGTTATATCCATAGCATATTTGAGCGTCCCGCCATAGAAAGGCATTCCGAGTGATGATACATCACCGAATCCACATTCAAACGCCGGCGCTGTAATGGTTTTTTCCGTTCCCTCAAGTCTTACGTTAAATTCACCAAGAATAAAATAATTCTCCAGGTCCGAATATTCGCCGAACGGAATTGTTACATTAATTACATTTCTGCCCTCTTTAATGTTTGGTAACGGATATGTTTTTATGGATTTATCTGTGAAATATCCATCTGCGACCATATTTATGACTGTACCGTTGAGCGCTGCAATGCTTTCTTCCCCGTTTTCGCAGGCAAGCCTTGCGCCGCTTAATTCAATTTCACTGTAAAACTCAAATCTCAATTCCACCGTATGCGGCTTCTTCCAAGCGCCTCTTGTCCATGGTTCAGCTTCGGCGCATGAAGAACTGTAGCCAAGCTCCTTTAAAACAATTTCGTATATCTTTCTTATATTTTCATAAGCACAATATTCTCCACCGTTAATTCTGTATTCACCGGCATCCAAAAGAACAACATTCGGCTCTGTCCGTTTACAGCTGACCTTTCCGAATATAAATTCTTTTTTGATTAATTCTTCCTTTTTCCGCACGGCTCTGTGGGATACTCTTGTAAACGGATTAAGCCTTAAAAGCAGGCTTGTTGATTGGTAGAAAGTGTAATATACATATGTATAACCGTCCTTCACGTCAAAATCCGCCATATTTGTTTCGCCCGACAGGGTATCATATATAATGGGTGTATATTTTCCCTTTATCTTTATTGTTCTCTGCTTTGCTACAACATCATTTTTATGTTCTAAGTTAAGTCTTTTCATCGGTGCGATAAAAAGCCACAAACAAGAATTATCAATACGCATCTGATAAACGCAGTCATTACTCAATGCCATATCCGACTCTGTGATTTTAATAAGCCTTTCGTTTTCGAGTACGTTTATAAGACTGTACTTATCAAGCTGAACGCGAACCGTTTCATTAAAGAATTCATTTGGCTCACTTGATTTTATACCGTCTAAATATTGCGGAACCGCTCCGGCACATACAACCTTACCGCCGTTTGTGTGAAACTCCTTTAAAATATCTAAAGTCGTTTGCCGTAATGTTTCACAGCCGGCAACAATAACGGCGCTGTATTTCATTTGTCCCACTTCCAAAAAACCTGACACTTTTCCTGCCATATCGGGTAACAGCGACTCGCTTATATAATCAAAATCAATCTGTCCTTCAATCAGCCATTCACACACATTTTTAAATACAGCGTCAAGCCCCTTTATATGATCCAGCGTTTTATCATTCGGGCCGTAATTCATATGACAGCTTTCTATCGGATGAATCACCCCTACCTTTACAACCGCCTTGCCCCTTGTTAAAGCTGTGTTAAGCCGAGCAAAGTGGTTTTCCATATAACTGTAACGCTCATACCATGGTGATTGATATGAAAAAAACTGCGGATAATCTCTTTTTGCGGAGCCTTTCATGGAAACAGGCGCAAGGTGCGGAACTCTTATTGTTACCCCCAAAGCCGCCTGCCAATCACCCTGATTTTTATGACCTCTGAAATCATAATTCCAGTTTGAAACGCCGTAAAGTTCTGAAGTCATTCCCTCCTTCCCGTCCTGATGAACAATTGACTGTACCTGTTTTGCGCAAGTATAATGATAACTGTTCGCGAACATATCCATACCCGGTAAATCCATATAACGGTATGCCGGCATAACCTCACCGTTCCCGTTGGTCTGACCTGCAAGAGTTTCTTCACGCATCATATGCCCTGTAAGCATTATTCCGTTATTTCTGCACCATTCCCCGACATTTTTCAAAAACGCAGCATTGAAAAGTCTTTGCCAAAAATCATGAAGCAAGATTCTGTTAGCGGATTTTCTGCCGCCGGAAAGCTCCCAGACAGCCTCCGGAAGGATATCGTAGATTTCAGAACCGAACTCTTTTTTAAATTTCTCCGCCATTATTATGCTCCATGGCAAGCAAGCATCACCGCTACCCGATTTCGTCTGCAGAAATATCGGAGAATAAAGTATTTCATCAGTAAATATTGTAGGAATGACACTCCCGAACATATCGCCGACAGTATCTTTATATCTTTCGTGTGTAATCTCTATAAATTTATCGAGTGCTTCCTTTGAAAAAGTATCAACATAAGTTTCATTGTTAAACCACGCTCTGGGCGGTACTATCTGCGAATACGCATACCATTTTTCGCCCAACGGGGTATCATTCTCATCTATAATTTTAAAGCTTTCAAGCTCTTTGTTTTCGTTAAATATAATATCATAAACAGCTTCAAGGTATCTGTCCCCTGTTTCAGCCGCATTCTCTCTATCTCTGTTACCTTCCCTTTTTTCACGGGTAAATAATAATTGACGTTCACTATAACGTCTGTTTCTGGTAAGCAGCCCTCCCGCAAATCCCGATGAATATCTATCCTCATCATAAAGACAAGCAAGCATTTTTTCATCCTTGGCTTTATCGGCACACCGCTTTACCGCCTCCATAAATTCATCACCTAAATATGCCGTATCGAGTCCGTCGCGGGAATGCATATAAAAGCCGCCGAATCCCATTTCCTTAAATACTTCTATCTGGCGGCATAATTCTTTTGGCTCGAGCTTACAGTTCCACGCCCAAAACGGAGTAGCCCTATATTCACTTGTCGGTTGTTTAAAAAGCTCATTTGACAATTCTTCGTCTTTACACTTAGGATAATACATACCTTTTCTCCTTTTCATTTGCCTTCATTTGCCGTTAATTTCATAAGCTTTATTCTAAATCACTTTTATATGTACTATTACAAGATTAATTCGGGCAAGCGTCAGTCTCACCGTAGGGGAAGTCTTTTGACTTCCCCTACGGTTGAGACTTAATTTTTAATAATTTCAAAATACATTGTTTCCATATCACGAGTTACATTAAACTTAAATCCGTCATTTTCCTTGGTTAATTCTATCGGGGATTTTCTCTCCCCCGATGATGTCAGAGGATAGACCGCATAATTCCCATCAAGCTTTAATGTGATTTCACCTGTGATTTGTTCTGTTAAAATAGGCGCCCTGCCGCCAATCTTGATTGTTGAAAACCGCTTGCCTTTTTCGGCATCCTCTTCAACTACCTGACCATAGTTTTTATTTTCGCCCGCCATTGTTAAAAGCAAGCGTTTTGCTGAGCTTATGTCCGCATCATCTCTGTCTATTGACGTTATGGCAACAGCGGCATACGAGTTGTTCACATTAACATTGATATTTTTAAGAGAGATTGTACTTCCACCGATAAATCCGCAAGCGGTTTGTGTTCCGTCTGTATCGGCCGTGAATATCCTGTTCTTCAGGTCGGTTGTAAGCTCTCCCGTTAAGGATGTGAATTTCATATCACCGTTTGCGGCTTCATCCGCCACAGTTTTTATGCGCTCATCATTTACCAAACTGCTGTTTAAGCCGTCGATGTCATACACATTCCCCGTCTTTCCTATAAGGCCTCTCAATGCGTTGCTCCAATTCGGCAGCATATTGATTGTAACCCATGATGACTCTTTAAGCTCAGGTGCTTTGCCGATATCCGTTTCTTTAATACTTTCATAATACCCTGTTTCGCACTCCGCTACGTCGCCCCTTTGGAACATTACGGACGCTGTCGGGTATACCGCTTCAGCAACCGGATTTTTAACCACGCCAATCGGATACTGAAACAGATTGTACGGATTCACAAACGTGTAATCATCATTATGACTTATTCCCTCGATATATTCTCTTGCATTAAAATTAAACGAGAAGAAATTTAAATTATTCAGTCTGCTGTACGCCGATGCAAGAAACGGTCCCTCCGCCGTGCGGGCATTCGGATTACCGTGATTCCACTCATCAAGGGTATAAGGCATACCGTAAATTCTCATTTTCGAGGTATAACCGATAATTCCGAGTGAACTGTCCTCAAGCTGTGAAAGTCCGTTAAAGGTTCTTCCCGATTCTGTAACATAGCCCGAACAGTTACCCCAATATGCATGGTTGCTTATAAAATCCGTCTTGGTAAGCGCATAGTTGGTTTCAATCTGATTTGACGAGAATACCGTACCGCCCGTTATCGGGCATTTGACGCCTATAGTATTTTTAAGATATTCCTTCCGCTGTGTATAGTAATTTGATTCCACCTCGCAAAGGAACTTGTTTGTATCCGCACAGCGCTCGGGTGTTGCACGTCCTCGGCATAGCACCGTTCCTTCTTTATTAACGTCCATCACCTTTACCGGTTTACCGTCCGTCCATGGGTCCTCATCATCCTGCAAGCCCGTGCCATGCCACCAATTCGGAGTATATTCCCATGCATTTTTCAGAGCTTCTCTGTCTTGGTAGCGGTTCTTAAGCCATTCGGTAAACTTATCGTTAAGTTCATCATAATACCTGCCCATATTTTCCAGTTTATCGACATAGATGGTTCTCTCGTTAACCATATCCACCAACGCAAGCGCCGGATCATCAGCTATCCTTAAACCTGTATACGGATTTGTATAGTCTAAAACCCACTCCGCAAACCTGTTCTGAACATCGATAAGAGATTGGTTCCAGTAGCCTGCCGGGAACATCGCTGTTGTATCGTGATAGTCGACATCATCCCCGTCATAAATTTGTCGGTCGAAATAGAGGTTTATATCCCAGTATATGCCTCTTTCTTTAAGCTCGGCAAGCAAATAACAAAATTTATCCATTTGCTCAGGGTCAAGCTCCGGCTTGTTCGTCTCGGGATTTATACGAATTACATTTTCAAGATAAGCTGTATCAAACTTATGAATTCTGACAATGTTAAAGCCCATCTGTGCAATCCTGTCCGCAATTTTTTCCGCGTCCGTATGACTGAGGAATAAATCCTTATCCGAAAGGTTTGTCCCCCAGAACTTAATCTCTTCTTCCGTACCGCTTAGTATAAATCTATCCCCCACACGCTTTATAAAGCCGCGTTTTCCGGCAGGAGCGTCAAGAATGAAGCTGACATCAAGAGCGCTGTCCTTAATCTTTTCAAGCTCCGGCTGTTTATACACATAAAAGCCTTCCGTGTCACGGTTTACGCTGTCGGAAACATTTATATCCGCCAGAGATGAGAGGTAGCTGTCGTTTCCCTTTTTCATTATGTAATACAGCTTCCTGCCCTCATCCGTGGTAACTCTCAGATATTTATTTTCTGACATATCACTCGTTTCGGTTCCGTTTTCGCTTAAGAGAACTGCGTCGGACGCGCCGCAGATTCTCAGCTTTGAAACAAATCTCGCGCTGTCTTCCTTATCATAAACGTCTATTGTTCCGCTTTTATCCGAAATTGTATTTGCTAAATACGGACTGTTGCTCATTATCGAAACAGTAGGGTCACAGTCCTCTGAGACAAATGATATATCGGTCACATACGCCGGTTCCCAACCCTTTTTAACAATTAACACACTCTTTATATCATTTACCGGAAAATCAGGCAAGTCCACATTCGTCAACTTTTCGCCGTCAATATAAAGCTGAGCCTTTTCGGTCTCGGTGTTCAGGATAATATCGACAAGATACCACTTATTTTTTATAAGCTGCTTTGTATATATACCGTTGCCGAAAAATCTCGGATATCCGTTTGCGGATACCGAAAACATTTGGTTGTTAAAGACTCTTTCCGAATTATCTCCGGCAAGAAAATCCGTTTCCAAATAGGCGTCATCACTTACGGCGGTACTGAAGGAGAGATGCTTCACGCTGCCCTCCGTCCGCTCCGCAGGATGCACATATTGCGATATAAAATCCTGTCCGTTTTCGGTTTCACCCGTCATTGCCGTAACAATATCATCGGAAGTTCTTCCGAAAACACCGGCCGCTGAAGCGCAGCCGATGCTTTCGACTGCCCTTCAGTCATCTGCTTCACTTGCGGCTTTAAACGTTTCTGACAAGAAATACGGCTTTATATCTCCTGAATCCCAAAGGAATGTCCTTATTGTTTTGACGCCTTTCGTGCTAAATTCCTCCGTTTGGATATATGGTTCGGCTGTGCTGAGCGTCTTTTTGACAAGCTCTGTTCCAATCAACACATCCTTATCATCATAAAGGGCGACAATAAGCATCATATCTGCATTCTTATCTTTTATTTCCTTTATCCCTGTGCCGTCGTCACTCATTACTACTTCCTTAAACACAGCCGGGTCTGCCATAGCCTTTATACTCATATTCTTTCCCGCTGTAAATTTGTGATCATCTGTGAGACCCTCTGACGCTTCGCCCCATAATTCATAGCCCGGCTTCCTGAAGCTTGCTTTTACATTATCAACATATATGCTTGTATCTTCTTTAAATGTCTCTATGCCGATGTCAAAGCCTTTAAAGCTTGTGAGAGCGTCTACTGTTCCGATGGTTGTAGCATCTGTATCAAGATAGCCAAGGTATTCCTGGCTATATGTATCCGTTCCTCTTTCCTTATATTTAAGCGACATGGTCTGCTTACCGTCAAATTTTTCATTCTTTGTATCGATACTTATTTCCACAGTATACCATTTACCCGCATCAAAAGTACGCTGTGCCGTATTGCCGCCTGTATTGGCCGCTACCGGTGAAAGCATCTCCGCCGGATGCCATTGATTATCCTTCGCATGCCCCGTCACGGCAATTTTCGCCTTGGTATCTTTTTTGGAAGCAGTCACAATATTAGTATCATTGATCTGCCAGCCGCCGGAATTAGCAACCGCATTATAATTCGTATCATACCAATTACTTGCTTTTATAGACTTATATGCCACGCCGTTCTCTTCGACACCCTGAAGCATTACGCACATTTTGTTTAAAGATGTCTGATAATAATCAAATGAAATATTCAAAATTCCGCCCGGAGCAATCTGTTGTTCAGCACAGTCCGCATACAGCGCAAAACAGCTCCATTTATCCTTATCTGCAGTAATACTCAGCGCTTTTTCCGTATCATTATAAGTGTTTCCGATAGAAACATCGGCGCCATATATACCATATTTAAGTCCTGTACCCGTTAAATCTGTATGGCTATCGTGATCTGTAACTTTTGTATTTCCTAATGCTGTAAGGTCTGAAAAATCCTCGTCTATGAGTGTTGTATCAAATTCCGACTCATACTCTTTAACCTCCCGCGTACCTTTTACGGTTACCGAAACATCATCTATGCTGAAATAATCGGTACCTCCCTCTGTTCTGTTGCCGCATCCGTATGTATCTAACTGGAATGAGCTTATTTCGGTAAAACGATCATACTTATTATCGCCTTCTCCGGTATAATTTGCATCATACAGTCCATAGAAATATGAACCGTCGTCACTTGCAACTTTTATAGTCTGTGTATTGTTCTGAGCGCTGTCTTTGGTATTGATTGTAATGGTCATGGTATGCCATTCATCTTTGGTGATTGTTTCTTCTGTCCACCTATCATATTCAGCCACATGATATGTAGCCATGTTTGGATATTCATGATTACCGCCCTTATCATCGCCCGCATCAAGGTCAAGAACCGCAAGTCTTGAATTTTTGGTGTCTGACCAGGACTGCGAACCCCATTGCGCATTGCCGTTTACATTACTTTTTCCGCTTTTCTTCATATACCTTCCCGAAGTATTATTATTCAGGTTTATCTTTATTTTCTGATTATTGGTAGCAAACTTGTATCTGAAGCTTATTGTTACAACATCACCCTCGTTTACCGGTGTTGAACCGTTCGGATTATCAAAATTAAGTTTGATACCGCAGTTGTTATCGAAAGCAAGAATATTGCCGTTTTTGCCCTCTGTATCGTCAGCCTCGATTGCCATTTTTCTTGCCTTGGAATCCCAATCCACATAATGCTTATAGCTGATGTTGGAATTAGCTTCAAGAGCCTTTTCGGTGTATGCAAGGTTATCATAGCTGTTAATTCCATAGCTGTCAAAATTTTCATTAATAACTGTGGCTGTATACGGTTTGGTTTTCGTTACGACCCTCTTAGCCGATACCGGCATAGCCGCAGATGTTAACACAATTGCGGCAGCGGAAATGATTGCACCGCCGCGTCTAAATTTGTTACTTAGCATTTTTGTTGCCTCCTTAGAAATTTTTATTAATCTTTTAATATATTTACAACTAATATATTAACAACGCTTTTATCCTTTCCGTTTGCGGAAAGCCCGGCGGGCGTCTTGCAGCGACGCCCTTTTTTAATACCATAACATTCCGAACAGAATGTGAGCAAGCTCGGCGCGTGTTACCGGTTTTTCCGGCTCTATGCTGCCCTTCCATAAATCCTTCACATATCTCTGTGCAAGCATAAATTCTGCCGAACTCTTCATTTCCTCCGGCACTTCATTCCAATCGGAATATGATGTCTTTTCCGTTCCCGTAATGCCGGACTTGTTCTGTCCCGTAGCCCTTATTGCCTTTTCCATTGCGGCCATGAGTTCCGCACGGGTTATCGGCTCGTCTTTGTCTATATTATCGTTCTCATCGCCCTTTGCCAATTCATACGTTTTTACAAGAGCCATGATTTTTTTATCGGGATCGTTTTCCCCAATATTGGCAAAATTTGATGTTGACTTTTTATTGGTTAAATCCGAAGATACCGCTATCCATTTCAAGGCAGTACCCTTTGTCAGATTTTCCTCCGGCTTAAATTCACCGCCCCAGTTAAGGTCAATTTTTTCAAGCAGTGCAAGACGGGTTATTTCCTTGTTCGCCCAGTGGTCAAAGCCCACATCGATAAATACCGGCTCAATCTTGTTTTGGGGAAATACAATCTTTTCATTCGGCTTTGATTCACCGTTTTTCTTTGTACGAACAATTTCATAGTTCATACAATGGTCGTCAAGCTGCAAATAAATAACCGTGTTTCCGTCCTGATCCTTACGGGTCATAGCTCTGTCGACACGCTTTCCGCTCGAGGAGAGCGTATATACCTCGAAATCATCCTTTGATTTCAGCGTTACCTTACCTGTTATTTGTTCGACAAGTATCGGCGCGTGTCCTGCTTTTAATATTCTTTCCGTATCATTTGAACGCACCTCGCCGCTGTTTCTATGATCACCCGCAGCGGTCAGAAGCAGCTTATCGCATGAATATATCGGTTCATCCTTTGACAGCGATGTGAGTGTGCATGACGAGAAGTTATTATCCATTTCAAACTTAACATCGTCAAGTTCCTGCACCGTTCCTGAAGTATGTCCTATTGCCGATTGAGAACGCTCGGTATTAACCTTGAATATCCGATTTTTAATATCCGTCGACATTTCGCCCGTCACGCTTACAAACGGTGTTTTGTCCTTCTTTGCTTTCTTTGAAAGATAGAGAACGTCGTTATCCAGCTTGCTCTCGTCATATTTCTTTACGTCATACATTGCACCCGTTTTGCCAATCATGGCATAACCTGCATCTGTGGGGAATAAATATGCGTCCGCATCATAATAATCGTTATCACCGTAGCGGTCATAATATCCCCTGTCGGCTTCTTTGACATCGCGGCGATGGAAAAGCATCGATGCCGCCGGCAGGGTTCCCATTTTCACCGGGTTACAGTCTACCGCAAGGTCATTTGCCATAACGTTCTTATCCTCATATACCAGTCCCGATTCAACCTTTTTAACCTCTTCGGGATAATTAAAATCTATTTGGAATTTATCCGTGTGCATGGCGAAACAGAACGGATTCCAATTCTGCATCAATGAGTATGACGCCATGAGCATATTAGCCTCCGATGCAAATGCGCCCGTCGTACTGA
Organism: uncultured Ruminococcus sp.; assembly: GCA_902797885.1. Classification (GTDB taxonomy): domain Bacteria; phylum Bacillota; class Clostridia; order Monoglobales; family Monoglobaceae; genus UMGS1820. The sequence goes on along the minus strand of CADBUP010000076.1, from coordinate 15,617 downwards.
TGTTCCATTCCGATATTATGTATGGCATACCATACACTCTTGAGTTTGCCAAACCTCCGAAATATCTGAAATTCTTATCCATTGTAGAGCAAACATCGCCTCCGGATGATCCCGTCCCAAAACTGGATCCGGACATACCTCCCCAATACGAATGTATATCGGTGAAATCACCTGCAACCGCATGAGCATAAGCATTTGTCGGAGCGTGCGAACCAAAATTCGTCATCGGGACAATAAGCGCTTTGACGCCTATATTTCTCAGGCGTTCGGTATATCTGTTGCCGTAATCTATAACCAGATCAAATGCAAAACGAATCAAATCATCACGTCTCGCATCGGTATAGTTTTTGGCCGAGATATCGGCTATTTCCATATAACCCTTTTCTATGCTCTCGCCGTCCAGAAGCGCCTTTTTCCCCGTATTGTCACTCCAAGCTTTAATAACAGCCTCGTCTGTTCCGTATTCCTTGCGGAGCCAATCAACAAGAAGCGTGCGCAGCTCTCTTTTGTAATAATCATATTGTGCGGCAAACGAAAACATCCAAGACGGTTGGTTTTCATTTTCAAGGTCAATTAAAACAAGCGAGGGGTCCTCACCTATCGTCATTCCCGTATACTGATTCTTCCACGTCATAAGCATCTCGGAATATCTCATACGATTTTCTTGAGCTTGAGCATCAAAATAAGCAACCCTTTTCACACCCATATCACTTTTATAGTTCGGGTCAAAGTTATCCTCTTCCATTTCATATCGGCTGACAGTCTGGTCTAACATCCAATAGATACCGCGCTTTTTTAACTCATTCATAAAATAACACAGTTTATCCATTCGCCAAGAGTCAAGCTTGACTTCTTTTCTGTTACCACCATATCCGTGGCCGCCGAATATGTTTGTCGGAGCGTTAAAATATGCGTCTAAATGATGCAGTCGCACACAGTTGTATCCCAATGCCGCAATTCTTGCCGCGAGGTTTTCCAGCCCTGTCCTTGATGTATCGAAAATACCGTCACCGCTCACATTCACCGCCCAGAACCGCGCTTCGGCTCCGTCCTCAAAATACATTTTTTCTCCGTTCTTACTGATATAGCCGTGTTTTCCCGCCGGCGCATCAAGAAGATATGAGGCATCAAGCGCTGTTCCGATTGTTGCACCGTATCCGGGCTGCTCATACGCATACCAGTTCGTTGTATCGGGATTTTGATCCGTAGGTATGGGCATATACGGTCCGACGTCCGTTGTCGTTGCCGCAACAAGCATCAGATACGAACCCTTTCCCGTTGTTTCGGCAATAATCTTACTGACCTTCTTCGACGGCTTCGGGTTTTCACAGCAGAACATATACAGCGATACCGCTGATGTCATCGCGTTTGAGCCCGTCCACGCCGTTACCGTATAGTCGCCCTGGGCGCTTCCCCACCAGTTAAATACGTCTTTGTCGCCGCGTATGGGCACTTCTTCTTTTGTTCCGTCATCATACACGAAAACGTATTTGCCTACCTCTTTTTGGACGTATGCCGAGGCGTGCAGAAAATACACACCCGCAATTTTATCGTCAACTATCATTTCCGCAGAGGTCGGAACGCTCATATCGTTCTGACCTCTTAGAACAACACACGAATTTCCGCCGTTTTTATCGGGGTCAATTATGTTAAAATCAACGCCCCTAAGATTACAAAGACCCCTTAAGTCAAAGCGGCTTAAATCATTTGACGAACCCTGATCCGTCCAGCCGCCCTTACCGTCGCCCGCCACATCGTCGGCAAAGCCTCTGTTCGCGACAGCGGTAAGGTCAAGCTGTTTGAATGCCTGAGGCATATCCGCATATTCTTTCTCGGGAACTTCCTTTAATTTCGCCCGAACCGATGTCGGAATTGAGATTAGGCTCACAATAATACTTAATATAATCGTAAAAGTCGTTATTCTTTTTTTCATGCTGTTCCTCCTCTCAATCCTTTGGCGCAATCCCGTTCTTTTCATAAATAACCAGCTCAACATTTATATCATAATCATCGTACTTAACCGTACGGAACCATATCTTGTCACCGTCGCTTATATATCCCAAAGGCATTTGTCCTGTCTGGCGTGTAATAGTCGGCTTCTTACCATCGCTATACTCTACAACATAGAAATACTCTGTAAGGTGCATTACATTTGTGGGCTGTCCGTCAACCTCGAACTGAACCACTTCATCGTCACTATAAAGTATCTTATCTGCCGAAAAGAAGCCATAATTCATACCCGTCCATGTATCAGTATTCCATGTATCGGAGCTGCCTGAACAGATAACCTTTGAAATCTTTGCCTGTTCGCCCTGAAGCTTCCTGCTTGTGTACTCAACAAGGCTCGGTGTACTATACTGCCCCGCGGTTTCCGCATCCAAAATGAATTTTCTCTCACCCCACATATTCCACATTGTCAATTCTGCCTTGTCATCCGGAAGATAGGATATATCTGTAATCCACTCCGTTCTGTTGTTCGACTGGAGATTCTCTGAACCCTTTGCAAACATAACATACTCCGGTATAGGGTTGTTCGCGGCGTCATAGTCACTTATTACCGTTACTCCGCCGCTGAAGTTTGTCTGTCGGAGATCGGTTTCCCAGTCAAGAGGCGTAACGGTAAATTCGCCGTCAACATTGCACACAGCAAACAGATTTGCATATTTAACCATTATCTGACCGATTATATATGGTGTTTTTGTAGTTATTTCCTTTGAATATGTAAACTCATTGCCCCAATACTTCGGTGTTTCAATCTTTGTAATCCTGCCTTCCGAATTAAGGGTAAATTTAAAGAATCCTTTTCCTTCGATATTTTTTGCAACGCTTACCGCATAGTCAATAGATACGGGCGAATTCTTAATGCTATCCGCAACCTCATACTGCTTTTTTCCTGTCCCCTCCGATACGTTGTATATTTCCATCTGTACATCAGACAGCTCGCCAAAAAGATTATTATATGTTGCATTTGTGATTACGCCCAAGAATGAATTATCGTTCATTGCGGTTTCTGTAGCAAGAATATATCTGAGCTGCTTTCTGTCATCTATAAAAAGCTTTGCCTTTTTCCCTGCATAGTCTTTAATTCCGGAGCTTCCGTTACACTTTTTAAAGCGCTTTGATTTATTGTCATATGCATAACAGCCGTATTCTGTACTTGTATCATACTCTTTTCCGCCGGCTGTTACAGAGGACTTTCCGTAACTGCTGATGGTTGCCGACGCTGTTCTCGAGGACGCAGCTATTACAAACTTTTCCTCATCATCACTTAGGTAATAGTCAAACACCATGTCCGGAGCAAGCATCTCTACGCCGTCAACCGGAATTCCGTCAACATATATCAGCAAGTCGTCAATATCAGCAAGTCCGGATATTGTATTACTCATCTTTGAGCCATTCTTGTACTTAATCATATCAAGTGACGCATGATAAAGAATACCGCCCTCATGAAGAGGATAGGCCTGTATTTCAATCACCTTGCCATCCTTAACGGTTATCTGTGCAAAACTGGTTGCAAGCGGCGCAGAAGCATCTTCCATATTCTTATCTTTATAGTATGCGGTTAACCCTCTGTCCGCATTGTATGATTTTTCCGCATTGGTGAGATATATATTCCTAATACCGCTTGTTGTATATTCTTTACCCGAATCGGAATTACCGTTTACCTCCTCGATAAAGTCATACATTACCTGTATGGTACCTCTGTACTGAATATATACTATCACATCATCCTTTACATATATATCCGCGTCATCGGCTATAACGCTGTTTATGTTGATATTGTCAGCAACATCAAACGTATATGTTTTTTTATCCGCCGTAAATGTTACATTCTTTTTACTGCGGTCCGCCGATTCTATCTTACCTCTGTATTTATCTACTTTAAGATAATTGTTTAAGACATTTGTGTCAAACTTGATTTCCGCATTGTCAGCGCCGTTTCCGTTTTCCGAGCTTTCCATAATATTGGCGTCCAAAGCGTTATCCAATATTTTTATTGCATTGCTTCTTGAAATTGTTCCGTCCTTTTCCGGGGCTGTATTTCTTAACACATTCGCAGATTTGGCCGCCGCAATATATCCGGCGGGGTATCCGCCTTTATACTGTGCCATTACTCTGTAACCGAGCGCCTCCATAACCAATTTTACAGCAGTATTATATTTCAATGCGCCGTCAGCGGTAAACTCATCACCGTCCGAAATATATCCGAGTTCACGTGCAACCTCAACAGCTTTATCACCTCCGTAAACATTGTTTAAACCCGTAATATTCATAAGCCACTTTACAAATTCCGAACCGGTTACGTTCTCGCCCGCCTCTGCCGATACATCCGCACCTGTGATTAAACCAAATGCTTTCATCCTTTCCGCGGATTCATTTCTCTTTACTGTTCCGGCGCTTCGGTTAGTTTCCGCGTCGTTCGCTGTCTTAGACTCATCCGCTTTCGGCTGAACCGTTAAAAGACCATAGAGAACCTTTGCCGCCATAGCTCTTGTTACCATTCCCGTTGGATCAAAATAATTGTCTTCAACACCGTTTACGATACCTCCGCGCTGCAATGCCGTTATGCTCTCCTTTGCGTATTCAGCAATTTTGTCGGCGTCGGCAAACGCCGCACCGCCGTAATTATCCGGGATTACTTTATCGGCAAGCTTTGCCGCGCGATACAGCATTGTACACATATCCTGGCGCGTTATTGTTTCGTTCACTCCGAATACACCGTCATAGCCTGTAGCTATGCCCAATGCCGCCGCTATTTTAACCGTTTTATAATACCAAGCATCCTTGCTGACATCACTAAACTCTTTATCGCTGTCTTTTTCCTCAAATCCCAACGCTCTTATAAGCATTGACGTAAACTCTTCTCTTGTTACATTGTTATTCGGACGGAATGTATGATCCTCATATCCGTTTATATAACCATGCTCTGTCAGATAGTTTATAGCTGTTTTTGCCCAGCCTACCTCCGAAGAATCGGCAAGGTATTTATCTGTGTTTGACGGATTGGTTACCTGAGCCGGCGGAGTCGAAGGTTTTAAGCCTTTGCCGTCTTCCCTGCCGCCGACAGTTGATGAGCCGCCGCCCCCCGAAGATACATTTCCTCTGCTTGATGCTTCTATTGTAACAGACGCTTTTTCGCTCCTAACAGATACTGTCTTTTCACCGCTGCCCGAAAGGACCTTGACCTCACCCTTGGTTTCCATATTGCCCGAACCGGAGCCCGATGCCTTGAATTTGATTGATGCAAACAGCGAGCCTATTAATACGGGCTTGTTTGTTTTGCTTAAATCAAAAGTTATCTTGCCCGAAGATACGTCTGCTTTTACGCCTGCCTTTTCAAGCGGCTGTGAAAGCACTATATCCTTCTCTGAAACGGAAAGCAGCGTTTTAGGGTATTCAAGCGATATTGTACCGCCTGTTACATATGCTTTTTCAGCATTGCCCGTAAGCGTCATATCCACATTTGCACTGTTTCCGCTCTGTGCCTGTACAGAACCTGTTTTTACATTAAATACATCCTCGGCATATTCATCAGTCACAGCATCATCTGATGACGTTACAAGCTTTACCTGTGAATTAAGCTTCGCGCCGTTGGCGGTATACACATCTTTAAAATCAAGTACATACCTTGTATTTTTTTTGAGCGGCGATGCCAGCCTAACCTTCACGGTCTTGTCACCGTCATATTCCGCTATAACCGGTATTTCAGCGTCTTCGTTTTCATCTGTGCCTTTTTCAACAAGAGTTATTCCTTTTACCGTTTCCGGATTAAGCTTATATGCAAAGGTAAAATTCAATTCTTTTGTTGCCGCAGCAATTGTATTCTCGGCACTTGCGTCAAGAGCTGTTCCGTCATTCGTTGTTATACCCGTTATCTCCGCCGCACTATATTCCGATAACATAACCTCATCAAATCTGACCGTGTTTATCGGCTGTGTGCTTATGTCTTCAAGTATAAAATCCACTCCCGTTACCTTATCGAATTTGAAGTCTGTATATAACTCTGCCGCATCATGATAATACTTTCCCTTCGCCGGGAAATCCGAAACGGGAATTTCAATATATGTCCACGAACCGTATGTCTTCATATAGTTGGCAAGCGGTACGGATGTTATAACCGTATATTTACTGCCGAGTATTGCATCGCTTGTGTATTGTAAGCCTATTTTAATGTCCTTCGCAACAGAGTCCTTATCGGCTTTGACATACATCGAAAGTATTCCTCTGCCTTTATACATCGATGATAAATCAATCGCTCCGCCGGCGCTCGTTACTTCGAATGACACTCCGTGCAAAAGCGATGTGCCCGTGGTAAACGAAACGTCAAAGGATTTTTCCCCTTTCGGCGCATCGCCCTTAACTGTAGCGTACTTTCCCTTTACAGTACCACTTTTCGATTCGATTTCCGAAGGGTTAAATCCCTCGCCCACAGAATCGTCAAAAATCGTAATGCCTTTTTGTGATACTTCCGGATTATCCACAGTTACATATATTTCATCCGTAGGGAGCGACTCAACTCCATTTTTGTTATATGATTTTACTACGTAAACGTAAAGCTCCGAATACGCTATATTCTCATGAATATAGCTTCCGATATTTCCGGTTACTTTTGCGAGAGTCTCGCCATTACACTCTACTATATATCCCTCTGCATTATCTACAGTATCCCACGACAATTTGACCTGTCTTTCACTTGAAAACATCTCCGCTTTAAAATTTGTCGGCTTTTTAATATGTGTAGCCGTAAGAGTAATGACATTAGACCCCTCTGATTCCGTTCCGTCGGCTGTTTGGGCCTTTACATAATACGTATAATCATTGTTCTCAACAAGACCTTCGGCATCGGTATATTCATATGTGCTTCCCGATACAGATGTCAAAAGCTTATCATTTCGATAGATATTGAAACGGTCTGCAGAGCCAAAATTCGGCGCTTTCCATGAAAGCTTTATCTGAAGTTCATCATCAAAGGATGATATGGCATTAAAGCCCTCGGGACGCCCTATCGGTGAGTTAAAGAAACTAACGGAATCTGTATCGTTTGATTCTGCACCATATTTGTCTACAGCACGAACGGTATATTTATAGTTTGTCATTTGTTCAAGATTTTCATCCCGGTATTCAAGCGTATCGGCATCCGTATAGCCTATCTTTTCACCATCTCTGTATATTGCATAGCCTGAGATATCACTATCCGACGCCTGCCATGAAAGCAATACGGAATTTTCCGATACGTCTGCTACTGTCAGCCCTGTCGGCGCCAATACATTACAAATATACAGGTTATCATAGAATAAATATCCCATTTCTGTGCTCTGAGGCTTTACAAGCATAAGTCCCGCACCCGAAAGCGCCGCCGGATCAAAACCGCCGTTTATCTTATATACATCCTCATCATTGCTTATAAACTTACTTATCGGTATGCTTATCGTTTTTATTGTCCCTATCTCATCACGGAAGTAATATTTATCAATCTTAACAGCCGAAAATGTATGTGTTGCATTAGGATAACTCTTAAGGTATACATATAAATCATCGTAATAGCTCTCACTCTCTTTCGGAACCTTTACGGTTATTGTCAGAGACGCCGTTTCCTTGTATTCATCTATGCTTCTGCTGAAAAGATTCCAGTTATTATGATTTCTGAATTGTGTACCGTAAAACACAAATTCTTTTCCCGAAAGCATCGAGCCCGGGTAGTCAGGGTTGTTATATCGAGCGCGATAAACATTCCCCGCACTCTCCGGAAATCCGAATTGCGTACCTTTTTCAAAATGCTGTATCTGCCATTCCCATGCGCTGGCTCCGTTCTTGTCAAAACCGCTTTCATTTGCCGAATCGGGAGTAATCATCTCCGGCGTTTTTGCCTGATAATCTTCATCAAACAATGTTTGAAGCCTTGTGGATACGCCCGCCGCCAAGGCTGACATCGGTACTATAGCCATAGTTCCCGACAATACTGCCGCCGCCGTTATGGCGGATAAAATTCGTTTTAGTCTTTTCATGAAAATCTCCATTCTGCCGCTGATGCTTCAGCACAAACAGGAGCGAATGTGCTGACTTGCGGCTGTTTTTTATAGTGTTATCGAGAGAAAAATATTACAAAGTAGAATAGGAGGAGCCATCAGCATCCGTTGATTGCTATGCGGGAAGCCTATTTACTGCTTTGCTTGCAGCTCTTCCGTTTCCGCCTGCGGAAACCGTAAACGGACTCAAATCGACTTTGATGCTTTAGGCATCCTCCTATGGGAAAGACTTATTATTAAGGCTTGTTATTTTATTTACCGTTAGCCGCTCTCCATTCGTCATACTGTCTCTGCGCCTCGGCGACAATCTTATCCGAGCCGGCCGCCTTAAGCTTTGCTATATAATCGTCAAGGACTTTTTCGGGATTATCACAGCCTTCTGACAATATCTTCTCAAACTCGGCCTGAACGTTTTGACACGCTCCAACTTCAATCTTTACCTTTTCCGAGTCAAAGGTGAAGCCAAATGCCGGCGATTCCGTAAGATTATTATTGAATTCCTCCATCTTCGTTACCTTGTCCGGATCATCGTTAACCGTTAAATAATCAATGAATGTGTTTCCGAATTCCCACTGCATTCCCGCATTGCCATAGCCCGAATTCTTTATCGGGTCTATTGTATTTTCATCGATTTTTTTATAATTCTTGCCCTCTATGCCGTATACAATAAGGTTGTGCAGATACTTATCTGTGTTAAATAACTCCATGAACTGCATAACTACTTCAGGATTTTTACATGTTCTCGATACTGCCATATTCGTACCCTTAGCAGAGCCGCTTTGCATATAAGGCGTTCCCATTGTATCTATCTGTGTGTACTCATACTTTCTTGAAGCTGAGACTTCCTTATCCTTACCCGGCTTAAGTGTAACAAATTCCATGAAATGATTTTCATTTTCAAGCTTTTCACCCTTATGAATATATCCGTCTTTAAGATTCTGTGATGTACGGATTGACGCTTCGCGGTATTCGGGCGTTTCTACATAGTTTACAACTTTAGTCCCGTCGCCGTTAAGCTTTATTCCTGCCGGAAACGCAAACGTATCAAAAGGGAAAAGGTAAGCTACGCTATAAACTCCGCTCTCATAAAGAGGCGCCATATCCGGCTCTTTTTCCTTTATAACTTCAAGTATCGGAATAACATCATCGAAAGTCTTTACGTTGTTAAGCTTATCCGTAAGACCGTACTTCTCAGCGATATCGGTACGATAAAGCATTCCGGGATAACTTCCCCTATCCTTGTTTGAGGGTATTCCGTAGTTTACACCATTTATCTGGGCGCCCTTCAGAAATTCCTCTCCCAAAATTTCCTTTGTTTTAGGCGCATACTTGTCAATAAGATCATTTATCGGCATATATGCTTTCTTTGCCGCATTGGAAAGATATGTATCACCCTGTGCATAGCAAAAATCAAACTTTTCTCCGCCCGCTATCATTACGTTTATCTTTTGGCCATATGAACCCCAGTCAAGATAATGCATGTTAAGCTTTGCATTCAGGTTCTTTTCCGCAAGATATTTGTTTACTTCCGTTTCAACCTCTGCCTTCGCTCCCTCTGTGGGAACCTGTCCCGTTACAAAATAGCAATCTATAGTGTAAGGTTCTTCCGATGTCTTTTTTCCGCAGCCCGCAAGCCCCATTATCATCAGCATTGCAGCCGCAAGTATTAACGCTGTCAGTCTTTTACTTCTTTTCATAATCATTCTCCTTTTTTTATGAATATTTTTTAAATTTTAAATTTTTTAATTTTTTATATAAGTTTTGCAATCATTTAATAAATCTTTATTATCCCTTTACTGCGCCTATCGTAAGTCCTTGAATAAAATATCTCTGGAAGTACGGATATGCACAAATTATCGGGGCGATTGACAATATACATACTGCCATTCTCACTCCCTCTGCCGGCAAGTTTGCCATTGCGCTCTCGGCATTGCCTATTTCGGATATATTCTGCTTGATATATTCGGCATTCTGTATCATATTATAAAGATACAGCTGTAGGTTTTGATATTTAAACGATGAGGTGAGCAGCATTGCATTCATATAGTTATTCCAATAGTTAAGTAATGCGAAAAGTCCTATTGTTGCCAATCCCGGCTTCGCTATCGGGATTACAATCTGGAAAAATGTTCTCGACTCGCCTGCCCCGTCTATTCTCGCCGATTCAATTATGGCATCCGGAATCGTTGTAGCAAAGAATGTTTTCATAATCATTATGTTCCATGCACTGCATGCCAGCGGAAGTATCAACGCCCAATATGTATTGTTTATGTGCAAAAGTCTTGTGCATACAAGGTAGAATGGAACAAGTCCGCCCGAAAACAGCATCGTGAAAAACTGAAAAAAAGAAACCTGTTTTCTGTAGGTGAATTCCTTCCTTGATATTGCATATCCGTAAAGCGCACATATCAGAACATGCAGGATTGTGCCTATTGCCGTTGTAACAATTGTTACGCCGTAAGCATGCAGGATTGTCCCTGTATTCTCAAAAACATACTTGTATGCTCCGATACTGAATTCCTTCGGTATCACACTATAACCGTAAAGGTTAATTGAATCCTCTGTCGAAAATGACGTTCCCAAAATCATGAGTATCGGATAAACGCAGGTGGTGCATATGATTATAAACAATATATTTAACAGTACATTTCCAAAAGCTGAAGACGTGTTTACCTTCAATGCGTATTTATTTTTATTCATTGCTTTTATTTCCTTTCTCCGTTTTACACTCTTAAATCAGAACATCGCCTTGTCTTCGTCTATCTTACCCATTATAAAGTTAGATGATGTAACAAGAATAAAGCCTATAACCGACTGCAGCAAGCCTGCCGCCGATGACATTCCGATATCATTGTTTATTTTCAATGATCTGTACACGAATGTATTAATTACGTTTGTTACAGGGAACAGCGCACCCGACTCCTTCGGCACCGCATAAAACAAATCAAAGTTTGAAGTAATGAGACCGCCTATGCTCATTATCAGCATTATCGCTATAATATTGGAGAGCTGCGGAAGTGTTATATACCATGTCTGCTGATGTGATGTTGCTCCGTCTATCGCCGCCGCTTCATAAAGACTTGCATCTATTCCGGCAATAGACGCTATATATACAACGGCATTGTATCCCAGACCTTTCCACAAATTCAAAAACACAAGCAGAAACGGCCATACCTTTATTTCCGAGTACCAGTCTATCGGCTCACGACCTAAATTTTTCATTAAATGATTTAATGCGCCGAATTTGTAATCAAAGAATGACGCCACTATGTAACTTACGATAATCCAGCTTATAAAATACGGAAGCATCGCTATCGTCTGATATGCTTTCGATACACACTTACTGCGAAGCTTTGTAAACGCTACCGCAAGCGCCACAGGACATATCGCACCGAGTATTATCCCCACCGCTCCGTAGCATAGTGTGTTTCTGAATATTATTCCCGTATCCGGAGAACTGAACAGAAACTTAAAGTTCCTTAATCCGCACCACGGACTTTTTAATATGCCAAGCGAATAGTCTATATCCTTAAACGCTATAAGTATTCCGATAAGCGGCAGATAACAGAATATAAGTCCGTGCAGCATACCCGGTAGAGCCATCATAAAATACGCCTTATTGTTATAACCTCCCAGCGAATTTTTTTTTCGATGATTCTTACTCGTTGTCTTTACTTCCTTCGTCTTCATTATTTCGTAAAAACCTCCTTAAATTAATTTTGTTATGCACAATAACAAATACCAAGTATTTGAACCTGATATAACTATAGCAATTTTTACAACGCAAGTAAATAGAGCGAATTAACATTTGTTTTAAAATTTTAACATCTTTTTAACGAAAAACGGGTTTCCCATATTAGTTAAACTCTAAAGCCCTCATTTTAGGCAAAAACTTTAGCCGGGCACATACCGGTCACATATATGTTAATATTTTTAACGCTATAGCAAAATTTTTAACTTTATTTTTCCCTCTTTTTATGGTATAATATTAATTGATGTATCATAGGAGAATCTGAAAATGTTTAAATCAAAAATAACTAAAAATATATATATATCGATTATCACCTTACTTGTTGTTTTGCTCATATTTATCATAGGAGACGCTTTGACTTCAAGCAAGGTTTCAATTCTTACGGAAAAGCCAAAAACAGATATTTCCGTTTTTACTTCTGTAAACGATTACACGGCTAAATACAAACTCTTAAACGAAGTATCCGAAGAGTATATGACCGAACATCCTGATGTTTCCATCAAATACTCTTCACTTTCAACTGAAAATTTTAACACACGCATTCTGACAGATTTTTCAAACGGATGCCAAGCCGATATTATTATTACATATCCTACCCGAACAATGGAAAATTTGTTTAATAACGGACTTTTGGCGGACTTAACCGCCGAATTTCAAAATGATGAATCATGGTATGATTTATTCGACAAAAGCGCTTTACAATTCTGCGTATCAAACGAAAAAATCTTTGCCGTTCCAATGGAAACAGAATTTGTGGGTCTTTATGCGAACAAAAAACTTTTGGCTGAAAACGGACTTAATATTCCGAAAACATACGACGATTTAAAAAATTGCATTACGGTACTGCGTCGAAACGGCATTACTCCGTTTTCTTTTGGACTGAAGGATGAAAACCTATTTTTGTATCAGGCGCTGACTGTGGCATTTGAAAAAAATTTTGAAATTGAACAGGCTTTGGCGGAACAGCGTTTTACCCCTGCTTACGTTTCCGCACTAAAAACTTTAAAAGAGCTTTACGACTTAGGTGCGTTTCCTTCGAATTGCTCTGTAATGACGCGCTCGGACGCTCAAAACCTGTTCATGGAAGGCTCTGCCGCTTTCATCGTTGAAAGCAGTTCCTTTTCAGGAGATATAGAAAACAGTATTAAGTTATCGGATGTGGCGGATACTTATACTGTTCTACCGTTCCCGTCCCCCCACGATTATTACTCCGTCTCCGCAAAATCAGAGAAAAACTTTTCTCCGATTATATATGGTGTCGGAGATATGACAGTATTTTTGAGTTCGGATGCTTATAATCGCAATCACGATGTTGTTATGGACTATATTAAATACTTAACCGGCGCAAAAGTAAACTCAAAATTTGTAAACCGTGTAAAGTTTTTATCCGCTTTAAACACCAGCTCTGAGTTACCCACGTATGGCCCGTTAATTACTCAATGCAACCTACTTATTTTCAATTCAACGGAGTTTGCCCCCGTTCCCTCAAATATTACAGATAGGTTTGTATGGGGACATACCATTGCCAAGGGAATGTCCGATATATTAAACGGCAGTATTTCTGCGGAAGATTTAATCAGTAATACAGAAAATTTATCCCGACTTTGTACAAAAAATGGGGGTGAGTAATTATGGCGTCATTCAAAAAATCTTCCATAAAACAAAAACTGTTGGCATGGTATCTGCTTGCAATTATTGTCCCGATTTTGCTTATCGGAACAATATCTGCGCTTCTTTCATTGAAGATAATCCGCACTCAGGCGCTTACCAATGCAGAAAGTAATTTTAACTATATAACAAAAGAGCTGGATGCTTATACCAACAATATTCTAAATCTTTCACAGGATTTTTTGGCAAGCAGTACAATGTTTGATATTATATCTTTAAACGTTCCCATAACCCAGCAAAGGTATACCGAAATAAATGACTATATAAGACATATGCTTTTATCAAACAACAATGTACAGGCGGTAAATGTCATCATAGGAGATAAACAGTGGTGTTCCTCGCTGCGAAAAAATAATATCTTTAACTACGGTACTGTAGGTTACAACGATATTGCCAAACTTGCCTCCGAAAAAAACGGAAAGCCGTGCTGGTATATAAGCGGCGTAAATTCGGATATCTCCGGTATATTCTTTGCACGCACCATTCGCAGCGTATATACCAATGATGAAAAAGGACTTGTGATATTTGAGTTATCTCGTGATACGCTTAACGATATTGTTACACCACACAACACAACATCAGCCGGATATGCGTTTATTCTATCTGATAAGAACAAATACATAGCCGGCACAGACAAAAATCCACTCCCTACCTTTTCCGAATATGCACTTAACAATATTAACACTCAGACATACGGAATGACTCAAAGCGGCGGTTATGTTATATTTTTTCAGCATACATCATCTCCCCCATGGAGAATACTATATATAACCGATAAGTTCAGCTTGTATCGAAGCTCTTACCTTATAATATATTGTGTCATAGTATTATGCATTATATCATTACTTTTACTTATACTTTTTGCAAAGTATATAAATATGAGCATTACATCACCGATAAATAATCTTGCGCACATAATGCAGGATTGGGACGAGGACCAGACAAGCTATATCATGTATAACAATAAGTCCAATGACGAAATAAGCGACCTCTATAATGAATTTTCGCGGCTTACAAAAAGGCTGAACCTGCTTATAAACCAAAACTACAAGAGTGAAATCATGCTCAAAGAGTCTAAAATAAAAATGCTGCAATCGCAAATCAATCCTCATTTTATGTTTAATACACTGGAAGCAATAAATTCCATGTCGCTGATACATGGCGTACCTGACATAAGCAACATGATTACCTCGCTGGCTGATATTTTAGACCAATGCATAGGCAGAACCGACCGTCTTATTACTCTTAGCGAGGAAATGCACTATATCGATAGCTTCATTTATATTTACCGCACCCGCTTCCCCGGAAAATTCGCGGTTGTGAAAAATATCAGCGAAGCCGCGGCATCAGCTATGCTTCCCCCGCTTTTAATTCAGCCAATAATAGAAAACTCGCTTACGCATGGGATTATTCCATCAGATAGGAAATGCACACTAAGTATAACATCATATATCCGTGATAACGACGTATATGTATGCATCTCGGATGACGGCATAGGTATTGAACCCGATGAGCTCGCAGAGCTTAACCGCAAATTTGTGAGCGACGACTCATCATCCGAAGGAAGTATCGGGCTTATTAATGTAAATAAACGCCTGAAGCTTTATTATGGGGATGAGTATCATATTTCAATAAGCAGTAAAAAAGACGAATTTACGTCTGTTACCCTTCGGTTTTGTCTTGATAATCTAAATTCATTAGGTGATTGTAAAATCAATAAAAATTAAGGGATAAGACAGTTGTCTAAGAGAAAGAGGTTGACTATTAAGAAGAAAATATAAAATCAGTCGACAAAGCAATCGCATAAACCGCCGAAAAAAGTCGAACGGTGGTATTTGCAAAATTTATTATCGGGCATGATTTTTCTCTGTTTCTGTGTGTTGATAATCGATTGTGTAACTTAATTATACCATAAAAGCGAAGAGAAATCATAATATATTAACAAGTAAAAGCCGCCTGAAATCCGGTTTTCAAACGTTACAAACGACTAAAACCAAATTCATATTAAGGAGAAGATGAAAATGACAAAGCTTAAGGCTGTTATAATTGATGATGAGGCTCTTATACGTCTGTCTGTAGCAAAAATTATAGAACAAAGTATTCCCGAATGCGAAGTAGTTGCCATGGCAGGGTCGGCCAAAGAAGGAATAAAACTCATCGAAGAGCATGAG
>CADBUP010000075.1 GCA_902797885.1 uncultured Ruminococcus sp. | reverse complement strand
TCGGTGAAAAGGATGGAGAATTACCCTTTATAGAAACAGCGTCCGGAAGCAGAAGATTTTATATTAAAAATCCTATGTCCGATGTTACATACTGGTCCAAGGGAATTTATAAAATGGGTACAAATGTTATTTTTGATACAAAAACAAAGATTTTTACCGTGCCAAGTGTTGATTCAGGTGACGACAGAGAATATTCTATTATAAGCGCCTCAAAGCTTAGGGCTGACAGCGGAATAAAAAATTATAATGTTGAAACCTATAAATGCACGGAAGAATTCGGGCCGGCGGATGTTATGATTATAAAAGGAGCAGAGTTAAATACGCCTACCAATACGCAAAATCATTATATTGTGGAAAGCATAAGTCAAGCATTAAACGAAAACGATGAGGTTGTTTATGCCATAGACGGATATAAATTAGACATATCCGAAAGGATTGTGTGCAGCTCGGAAATAAACCCGGTTGAATTGGGAATCTCATACGGTGATGTTATTCGTCCGTTATTTAATAATAAAAACGAAGTGTCATCAATCAATACTATATGGAAAAATGACGGAAGCAAGGTGATATTGACCAATCCTTCTGTGGATTATGAGATAAGAAATCTAACGGGATATATTACCGATATATCGGGAGAGTTTATTATGCTGGGACATAGCCTCGGTGGTTGTGACGAAGTATTCAGCGTTAAAAATGTTCCGATTTTGGTGTGTGACTCAACGGCAAGAGATAAAGAAATCAGAGTGGGGGATGCCTCGGATTTGGTTCCGTATGAGACGGCGGGCAATAATGCGTCGTTTGTGTTTTTGCAGGTCTGCGGCGGAGTCAGATACATTGTTATATATAAATAACATAAGGAAATAAAAGAAGAATTGCCCGCGTGCGTTTGTGACGGCGCAGAGCGGCGGAACGGAGATTTTTATGGAGCTTGTTGTAAAAAATGAAAATGAAAACAGTATATTCAATATTACCCTATCAGACAGTACGGACGGTATCTTTATTTATGATGTGCTGTTTCGCCCCGAACGGGCGTGTTCGCCTTCAAAAATAACGGTCGAGTTTAATATCCCATACATCGATGCGTTTTCACTTTGGAATTCACAGTGCGGTCTTGTGAGAAATGTGCTTCCCGATTGGCGGCCGCAGCACCAGATTTCAAAATCGCGGCTTGCCTCGGGCGTACCGATTCAGTCGGTTATTTCACAGAGCGGGAATAATGTGTTCACCCTTTCGGTTAATGACGCTAAAACGCCGATTGAAATCAGCTGCGGAACTGAGGAAGCTGACAAGAGCTGTTTGTGTAAAATAGCGTTTTTTACCGGTTCGATAGGGGAAATTAATGAATACAAAAGCCAAATTATAATCGACAGGCGGAAAATACCCTTTTACAAGGCCATATCTGACGCGGCTGAGCGTATGCGCGGCTCGGAACAATTTGTTCCGAGTCATGCGCGAATGCCGATGTATTCGACATGGTATAACTTTCATCAGAACATAAACGATGGCGAGCTGCTCGAAGAATGTAAAAGGGCGTATGAGCTTGGAATGAGGACAATAATAATAGACGACGGCTGGCAGACCGAAAACAACGGCGGAGGTTATGCCTATTGCGGCGACTGGCGTGTGTGCAAAAGCAAAATCGAGGATATGCACGCATTTGTCGCCGCTGTTCACGATATAGGCATGAAGGTTATGCTGTGGTATTCCGTTCCCTATGTAGGAAAACATTCCGACGCATGGGTAAGATTCAGAGGAAGATTCTTAAACGGCGAGGAAAATGAATGGAGCTGTCTTGACCCAAGATTCCCCGAGGTGCGTGAATATTTAATAAGCATTTATGAAAAAGCGGCGAGGGAATGGAACCTTGACGGATTTAAGCTTGACTTTATAGACGCTTTTGCATTAACGGAGTATTCGGATAAAACAAGCGGTGAAAGAGATTTTGAATCACTTGAAGACGCGATAGAATGTCTGCTTAAGGAAATAACATCAAGGCTGAAAAAGATAAAGCCTGATATATTACTCGAATTCAGACAGCCGTATGTAGGACCTGTTGTCACAAAGTACGGTAATATGATACGCGTGGGAGACTGTGCTCTGGACGCGTTTATAAACCGCGTCGGTGTTCTCGACCTCCGCCTGACCTCAGGCAGGGCGGCGGTACACTCGGATATGATAACATGGAATGATAATGATACGAATGAAAGCGTTGCAAAGCAGCTTATAGCGGTACTTTTCGGTGTTCCGCAGATTTCCGTACAGCTGAGTGAAATAACGCCGGAGCATTATGAGGTACTTAAATTCTGGCTGAGCTTTTGGACGGAAAATAAAGAAGTTTTGCTTGACGGTGAGCTTAGAATATATAATCCCGAAGCGAACTATTCGATGGCCGAGGCCGTGCTTAACAATAAGAAAATTTGCGTTTGCTACAGTCGGAATATTGTTGAAACTTCCGAAAACGAATTAGTCACAGTCAACGGAACGGGAGAGGGTTATATCGCTGTTCGGGCAGCCGGGGATTTTGAATATGAGATTCTTGATTGTATGGGGAGACGGATTGAATGTGCTTCGATTAAGATGAACGGCATTTCGGTATTTAATGTGCCTCAGTCCGGTGTATTATATATGTATAAACGAAAGTAGATGTTATAGCTTTGGTAAAAACGAAAAGGAGATATTTATGACACAATACAGTTTTAACAGCGGATGGAAGTTTTTCAGAGGCGTTCAAAACAGCGAGGTAATAAACCCGAATTTTGATGATTCACCATGGGAAGCCGTTACATTGGGACACACAGTCAGATTAGAGCCGGTAAATGTCAGCGGCGGACTTAATTATCAGGGAGACGCGTGGTATCGAAAGCGTTTTATACTTGATGATACCTTTAAGGGAAAAAGGCTGTACATAAAATTTGAGGCGGCAATGCATGAGACAGAAGTATATCTTAACGGCAGAGAAATTAAGCGGAATTTTTGCGGATACCTGCCTTTTGTGATTGATGTTACGGACGATGTTCTGTTTAATGAGGAAAACGTGATAGCGGTAAGGGTTAATAATGAGGATAACGCGGATATTCCGCCCGGAAGGCCGCAGCAGAACCTTGACTTCTGTTATTTCGGGGGCATTTATAGAAATGCATGGCTTATCAAAAAGGATTCGATACACATTACCGATGAGCTGTATGAAGATGAAAAGGCAGGCGGCGGTATTTTCGTAAGATATGAGAATGTCAGCCGTGAATATGCGGATATTCTGATTAAAACCCATATACGAAACGACAGCGGGTTAAATGAAGCAAGCGGAAAAATATCGTATATAATTAAGGACAAAGGCAAATGTATAAAACAAGAGGAGCAGATTGTTTCCATAGAAGAGAGCGGGACATTTGAGATACGGCTTCGGATAGAAAAGCCTAAGCTTTGGTCGGTAACAGAGCCTAATCTTTATGAACTGACCGTCGAAACGGAATTTGGAGATTACAGAGATTGCGAAGCCTTGAAAATAGGCATAAAAGACATTCGTTTTACCGAAAGAGATTGTATATTAAACGGTGAGAAGGTGCTGCTGACCGGGTGCAACCGTCATCAGGAATATCCGTGGATAGGAAACGCCTTGCCCGATTCCCTTCAGTACAGAGATGCATATATGATAAAGAAAGCGGGCTGGAATATTGTAAGAACAGGCCATTATCCTCAGGTAAAGGCTTTTATGGATGCCTGTGATGAGCTGGGAATTCTTGTGATTACACCTACTCCCGGATGGCAGTTTTATCCTGTGGAAAATCATGATATCTTTGATAAGAGGGTAGAGGAAAACGTAAGGCATATGGTGAGGTATCTGAGAAACCACGCGAGTATTGCATTCTGGGAGCCGATAATAAATGAGGAAGGTAAAACACCGGATGAGTTTCGGCGTATGACATATAACGCCGTACATGAGGAATATCCGGGGGAGCAATGCTATTGTGCCATTGATGAGGAATATGATACAGAAAGTCTTTATGATATTATATATAAAAAAACAATGGAGAAAAATCCTCATAAGCCGGGTTTTACAAGAGAATACGGAGATACGTGGAAGGAACAGACAGATGGATATGAGCCGAAGCATTGCCGCGTAAACAGGGAAGAAAATGCCTTTGGAGGGTTTTATCCGGGCGGAAAAAGAGCTATGATAGACAATATGCTTACAAGAACAACCGCAAGAGATATAGATGGAAGACCTGTTGACTGTCCAAGATTTTTGAACCAAAAGTATCGTGCTAACAAGAATGGACTTGATACAGGCTTTTGCTTATGGGCGGGCTTTGACCATAACAGAGGAGGCTGTTCAAATCTGGCGTGTGTCGGAGCGATAGATTTTTATCGGATTCCGAAGTATCAGTATTATTCATATCAGGCGCAGAGTAAGGCTGTTGAGCCGATGATATTTATAGCGGAATATGAAGACCGCGCATGGTGTATTTCAAACTGTGAAACCGTAAGGCTTTATCGGGACGGAGTATGCCTGGGCGAAAGGCCAACCGGAGAGGACCCGGACCTGCCTTCCGTTCCCGCGGAGTTCAGCTTAAACGGAAATTGGAATGAGTTAAAGGCAGAGGGCTATAACGGCGGCACGCTTGCAGCTTCGCAAGTAAAGAAAAAGTCCGGAGTTCCGAGAAAAATTATTCTGACCGCGCCGAATTTCGGCGTTACTCCGATTGCCGACGGAAACGACAAGATTATGATTTATGCCCATGTTGTAGATGAAAACGGAACCGTTTGTGAGAATGTAACGGTTGAACTGAATTACGTTGCCGAAGGTGCGGCGAAGATAGTCGGCGCTTTAAATCCGCGCATTATGTCGTCGAAACAGAGTGTTTCGATGGGAATAGGAGCGTTTTTGATTGAGACCGAAAAAACGGCGGGAGAGATAGTGCTGAAGGCGTGGGCAAAAGGCCTCGAACCGGGCATTCTTCGTATAAAAACCGTTTCACCTAAATATGCTGAGATTCCGTATCGGTTATGCGGAAATACAGAATGTGAAAATGTGGAGTATGAAGAAGATAGGAAGAAGGAACAGGAACAGAAACGGGAACAGGAGCAGGATAAAAACCGGGTTGATTTTGCCAAAGAAAAGCAGACTTGGGCAAGCTCGGGTGATTCCGCGTGTGGAAACGATGGCAATCCGAATACCGGGTGGATTGCTGACTTGTCCGATACAGCGCCCGAATGGAATGTTGATTTAGGTGAGGAGAAGGAACTCAGCGGACTTCGAATCCTGTGGAATAATGACAGCACGACATATACCTATGATATAGAAATCAGCGGTGAGGATCACAATTTTAAAACGGCTTTAAGCACAAGCGGAACAGGACAGGATATTGGTATTATTCCGTTTAAGCAAAGCAATGTAAGATATATAAGGGTTAAAATTAAAAATGTTTCAAAAGGTACCGCGGGTTTTTATATGTTTGAGTTGTATTGAGCATTCATTAAAAACAAGTAAGGGGAATGTATAAAATATGATAAACAAAGTGATAGATATTGATGTTGATTATACTGCGATGGGTGTACAGCCGTCGCCGAGACAGACAACGCTGACTACATATATTTTGGATGAGAGAAATATTATGGATAGCGGCGGCATAAAACGTCCGGCGGTCATAGTGTGCCCGGGAGGCGCATATGGCGGCACATCTCCGATAGAGGCCGAGCCGATTGCGCTTAAATACTGCGCGGCGGGTTTTCACGCCTTTGTGCTTGACTATTCAGTCGCGCCTTCTGCATGGCCGGCGGCGACCTGTGAGCTTTCAAGGGCAATTTCGTATGTGCGAAAAATTGCTGACGAAAATAATATAGACGGCAATAAAATTTTTGTTGCCGGATTTTCGGCCGGAGGACACCTTGCTGCAAGCATCGGCGTACATTGGAATCACCCGGATGTTATTAAATATTCGGGCATAGAGGACGGTTCAAACAAGCCAAACGGCCTTATCCTCGGTTATCCGGTTATAACGGGCGAGGAGGGAAGAACCCATCGGGTGACAATAGATAACTTTGTCGGCGGAAGGGAAAGCGTCAAGCCCCTTGCCTGGCTTGAAAACTATGTTACGGAGGAAACGCCGCAGACTTTTATATGGCACACATTTACGGATGATTGCGTACCGGTTATAAGTACGCTTTGCTTTGCAGGCGCTCTTGAGGCGCATAACGTAAAGTTCGAGATGCATATTTATCCAAACGGCCGTCACGGACTTTCCACTGGAGATAATATTACTTGCCCGCCGGGCACCGGTATGCCGTGCGTCACGAGTTGGATTGATATGTGCATCCGCTGGATTAACGAGTTTGAAAATTAAAAAGTATTTTACAGAAATGGGAGATTTTAATTAATGGAATCAATTTTAAATATTTTGGTTTATAAGGGGTAAGCTTACAATGATATATAAAAATGTAGAGTTATATAATGTTTCGGATATAGACACAGATGAAAGAGACGGCGGAATAACGTGGTATCGGATGCCGAAGAGACTTATGGATAAATTTGAGGCTTCCGGCGGGAAACATATGAACGTTTTTTCAACCGGTGTAGAAATTCGGTTTGTGATTAATAGCGGAACCGCTGTTA
Organism: uncultured Ruminococcus sp.; assembly: GCA_902797885.1. Lineage (GTDB taxonomy): Bacteria > Bacillota > Clostridia > Monoglobales > Monoglobaceae > UMGS1820. Next base: position 1,691 of record CADBUP010000075.1, on the reverse strand, counting down.
TTCGTATGCAGTCAATAATAGATGAAAACATAAATGCTTGTTTCCATATTTACAGAGGCGGTATTCAGGGTGGATATCCTGACCACGAAAACAATACGCATGTACCGAATGAGCCGATTGATTTTGAGTTTGGCAAAGTCGGAAACATTGATACCCTACGTGATATGGCAAGGCTGGCGGGGGATTCGTTCGACTCCGAGGTTGTGAGAATCATATTTGACAGAGGGGCATACAAAATTCTTGATATTTCGGGTGATATAACGCCGCCTTCAAAGGGGCAGACGCCGGAGAAAACATTGCTGTGTTACGGCTCATCGATTACTCATGGCTCAAATTCAATAGACACATCACATACGTGGGCATCGCTTCTTGCACATAACCTCGATATGGATTTGAGAAATCTCGGTATGGCGGGGAGCTGTTATATGGAACCGGAGGTGATTGACTACATTGCGTCAGAGGGCGAATGCGGCGCATGGGATACTGCGGTTATGGAATTGGGTATAAATGTTTTGTTCTGGGAAGAAAGTAAAATACGGGAACGTGTTGAGAACGCCATCAGGCAGGTTGCCGGAAGAAATAAGGACAAAAAGGTATATGTAATTTCCCCATTCTATTGCGGCGATGATTATCGCCGCAAAACAGAGCCCAATACATGGAGAAGGATTATTAAAGAAACGGTTGACAGACTTGCGTTTGATAATGTAACTCTTATAAACGGGTTAGACCTTTTAGGTGATGTGACCTTGCTTTCGGGAGATGTCATACACCCAAGTATTTATGGCGTACAACAGATTGCCGACAGGTTAACCGATATAATAAAAAGAGATATCTAATGTATTTATATTAAAAGATTTAATTAACCGCTAAATAACCGAAACTGCAGGGATTTGTTATGATAAGAAACAGATGAATCACTGTGTAGAGTATGCGATAAGGACGCCGAATATATAAAAACAAGAGAAAATTTCATAAACAATCGGATGACTATCACGACTGATATATCAAAAATACTGACCGTACAGCCAAATTTACCCGTATTTTTAGAACGGGCAAGTTTGGCTGTTTTTGTTTCCTATGCCTTGTTAAACATAGCCGAACACCGCCTAACGCCTTTGTGCAAATCTAACAAAATTTACACAAAGGAGAGGAATTATGAAATTATTTTTTGAAAGGTGTAAAAAACTTGCAAGGTTAGCCTCTATAATGAATGTTGAAAGGAGGTGCAACGGCTTTGAAAGATAAAATAACTGCTTTTGAACGACGGATAGAAATGCTTTTCTTTCTCACAAAACAGAGAAAAAGTAGCATTGTTGAATTAGCTAAAAATTATTCGGTCTGTCGAAAAATAGCTTACAACGACATTATGTTTCTAAGTCGTTATGCACCTATATATACGAAAGGCGGAGTAAACGGCGGCGTATTTTTAATGGATGATTACCGCAATAGTATGTTTCTTTATCTGTCTTGTGATGAAGAAGCCTTACTGTATCGCATTATGGCAACACTTCCATTGTCGGAAAAGAACATTGTTGCTAACATCATAAATAAATATTCCCAGCCCAAAACCGCTACATAATCCTTTCGATTACAAAGAAAGCACGCAAGATAACGGCGGTGCAGTATAACGGCAAACAGATACATTCCGGTATGGACGAGCCAAGCGGCAGATACGCCAAGACGATAGTTTT
>CADBUP010000074.1 GCA_902797885.1 uncultured Ruminococcus sp. | reverse complement strand
TCGGCGGTGCAATCCGCGACCCGCTTTCCGGGCGTTCTTATGTATATCAGGCAATGCGTGTAACGGGAAGCGGTGACCCGAGAAAAACTCTTGCCGAGACAATGCACGGCAAGCTTCCACAGAGAAAAATCACTACAGGTGCGGCACAGGGCTATAGCTCATACGGTAACCAGATCGGCCTTGCGACAGGCCTTGTAAACGAGGTCTATGATGAAGGGTATGTGGCGAAACGTATGGAAATCGGCGCAGTTATTGCAGCGGCACCTAAAGAGAATGTCATCCGCGAGGTTCCCGAGCCGGGGGATGTTGTGATACTCCTCGGCGGAATGACAGGCCGCGACGGATGCGGCGGCGCGACCGGTTCGTCTAAAGCACATACCGATACATCACTTGAAACTTGCGGCGCGGAGGTTCAGAAGGGTAACGCCCCGGTTGAACGAAAGCTTCAGAGATTGTTCAGAAAGAAAGAGGTTACCCAACTGATTCGCCGTTGTAATGACTTCGGTGCGGGCGGCGTTTCTGTCGCTGTCGGGGAGCTTGCCGAAGGACTCGATATAAACCTCGATATGGTTCCCAAAAAGTATGACGGCCTTGACGGGACGGAGCTTGCTATATCCGAATCACAGGAAAGAATGGCGGTGGTTGTTCGCAAGAGCGATGTTCAAAAGTTCATAGCTGAGGCGGATAAAGAGAACCTTAACGCGGTTTGCGTAGCAGAGGTGACCGATACAAACAGGCTTTGCATGAAGTGGCGCGGAAAGACAATCTGTGATATAAGCCGTGACTTTCTCAACACAAACGGTGCGGAAAAGCACAATGACGCATACGTTGAAAAGGCTGACTTTTCGATTGATATGTTCGACTTTAAACCAGAGGGCAGAACATATTCCGAGAAGATAAAGAATATGCTGAGCGATTTGAATATCGCGTCTCAGCACGGTCTGGTCGAAAGATTCGACAGCACAATCGGAGCCGGTTCGGTATTTATGCCTTACGGCGGAAGGTATCAGATGACCCCTCAGCAGAGCATGGTGGCGAAGGTTCCGACCCTGCATAAGGAAACCGATACGGCGACGGTTATGGCTTATGGCTATAATCCTAAGATTTCGGAAAGAAATCCATATCTCGGGGCAATGTATGCGGTGGTTGATTCGGTTACTAAGGCGGTTGCGGCGGGAGCCGATTATAAAGATATATATCTGACATTCCAGGAATATTTCGAGAGACTCGGAACAGATCCTAAGCGTTGGGGTAAGCCGCTTTCGGCGCTTCTCGGTGCGTATGTCGCTCAGGAGAAACTCGGACTTGCCGCTATCGGCGGTAAGGACAGTATGTCAGGCTCGTTTAACGATATAGACGTTCCGCCGACGCTTGTTTCGTTTGCGGTTGCTCCGCTTTCGGCAAGCTATGCGGTATCAGACGAGTTTAAAAAGGCGAATAACTCTGTTTTTATGCTGTTGCCTAAGTACGATGAGAACAGTATGCCGGATTTTGACAGCCTAAAACAGCTTTATGATATGCTTCATATGATGATTCACGATGATAAAGGAATTGTTAAATCAGTTTGGGCCGTTGACATGGGCGGTGTGATGGAGGGCATCTGTAAGATGACTCTCGGTAACAAAATCGGATTTGAATTTTCGGATGGCTGCGAAAAGCCGGCTCTGTTTGAGGCAAGGTACGGAAGCGTCATAGTCGAGGTTGAGGGCATGGACGCAAAAGTTCGGGAAAGCGACGGCGTTGATATTATCGAACTCGGACATACTGTTTCAGATGAGGTTATAAAGATAGACGGAGAAGAAATTTCGCTTGACGAAATAGAAAAGGCATGGACTGCGCCGCTTGAAGGTGTTTTCGCAACGCGTGCGGAGTATGACGATGTAGGAATGAAAAAGTTTGAGTTCGGCGAGAGGGTTAATATCTGTCCTAAACAAAGCTTCGCTAAGCCGAGAATATTTATACCAGCCTTCCCGGGAACCAACTGTGAATATGACAGCGCGAGGGCGTTTGAACGCGCGGGCGGTACAGCGGATGTGAGAATCTTTAAGAATCTCAAGCCTGAGCATATAGAAGAGTCAATCGAGAGTTTTGTTGACGCAATCGAAAAGGCACAGATTGTTATGCTTCCGGGCGGATTCAGCGGCGGTGACGAGCCTGACGGCTCGGGTAAGTTCATCAAGGCGGCGTTTGAGAACGAACGTGTAAAAGCGGCGGTTATGGAACTTTTAAATAACCGTGACGGTCTTATGCTCGGTATATGCAACGGCTTCCAGGCGCTTATCAAGCTTGGACTTGTGCCTTACGGCGAGATAAGAAAGGCAGACAGCTCATGCCCCACGCTTACATTTAATACGATAGGCAGACACGTGTCGAGAATAGCAACAACAAGAATTGCATCGGTTAAATCCCCATGGTTTGCGGGTGTTGAGGTTGGTGACATTCATCATATCGCCGTATCACACGGCGAGGGAAGATTTGTTGCGAGTCCTGAGGTTATCGCTGAAATGGAGAAGAACGGACAGATAGCAACACAGTATGTGAATCCCGACGGCGAGCCGACCTATGAAATGCCATATAACCCGAACGGATCGTATTATGCGATTGAAGGTATAACAAGCCCTGACGGACGAGTCCTCGGAAAGATGGGACATTCCGAAAGATTTAAACAGAATGTGTTTAAGAACATTCCGGGTGAAAAGGATCAGAAAATATTTGAAAGCGGAGTAAAGTATTTTAAATAGTGATATTTGGTAGTTTGAAATATGCCGAAATTTTGACCTTTACGGACAGGTTTGCATTATTATCTTTCGGCTATAGGAAGGGTGACAGAATATGAAAAAAATCACAAGCTTTACGGTTGATCACACTAAACTTGAACCTGGAATTTATATTTCGAGAATTGACGGCGACATCACTACCTATGACCTGAGAATGAGAAAACCGAACACGGGAGATTTAATTTCAAACGCGGCTATGCATTCGCTTGAACATATGTTTGCCACAATGGTGAGAAATTCCGACCGTGAGGGAAGCGTGATATACTTCGGGCCGATGGGGTGTCAGACGGGGTTTTACCTCCTTCTGCGTTCGATGGACCATAAGGCGGATGTTAAACTTATAAAAGAAACTCTTGAGAAAATACTTGAATATGACGGCGATATGCCCGGCGCAAGCGAGATTGAGTGCGGAAATTACAGAAATCTGAGCCTTGACCTCGCAAAGAATGAGGCGGAAAAATATCTTGAGGTTGTAAAAGACCTGACGGAAAACGATTTGGAATATAAGAAGTAAGAAAGGATAAGTGATTAAAATGGCAAAGGTTGCAATCGTTATGGGAAGTAATTCGGATTTGCCCGTTGTAAAAGGTGCGATAGAAAAGCTTAAAGAATTCGGGGTGGAGTATGAAGCGCGCGTTATTTCGGCGCACAGAACTCCGCAGGCAGCGGAAGAATTCGCTAAAACGGCCAAAGACAGAGGGGTGTCGGTAATAATCGCGGCGGCAGGAAAGGCGGCTCACCTTGGCGGTGTTATTGCCGCGTATACTACGCTTCCGGTAATTGCTCTTCCGATTAAGTCATCATTGATGGACGGACTTGATTCACTTCTTTCAATGGTTCAGATGCCGTCGGGAATCCCGGTCGCAACCGTTGCCGTGAACGGCGCGGACAATGCGGGAATCCTTGCGGTCCAGATGCTTGCGCTATCGGATGAAAACCTCGCAGAAAGGCTTGTCAGGTTCAAGGCGGATATGGCAAAGGCTGTTGAAGCAAAAGATAAAGCGCTTCAAGAGGAACTTCATAATTTATAAAACTTATGAGGGTAAAATTATAGATTTTGGATTAATTTACGGAGGAGATAAGAGATGAGTCAGGCTTATAAAAATGCCGGTGTAGACGTTGAGGCGGGCTATAAGGCAGTAGAATTAATGAAGGAACACGTAAAGCGCACCAATATTCCCGGGGTAATATCGGGAATCGGCGGCTTTGGCGGATTATTTGAAATAGGTACGGGTTATAAAAATCCCGTTTTGGTATCGGGAACGGACGGAGTCGGCACAAAGCTGAAGCTTGCGTTTGTTATGGACAAGCACGACACAGTCGGTCAGGACTGTGTCGCGATGTGCGTGAATGACATTGCTTGCGGCGGAGCAAAGCCGCTTTTCTTTCTTGATTATATAGCGGTGGGAAAGAATGTACCCGAGAAGGTGGCTGATATAGTTAAGGGCGTTGCCGATGGCTGCGTCGCGGCGGGGTGCGCTTTAATCGGTGGTGAAACCGCTGAAATGCCCGGCTTTTATGACCCTGAGGAGTATGACCTTGCCGGATTCTCGGTCGGTATAGTTGATAAGGACAAGATAATAGACGGAAGCAGGCTCGAACCGGGCGATGCTATAATCGGTGTTAAATCCTCGGGAATACATTCGAACGGCTATTCGCTCGTAAGAAAGGTGTTTGGCATCGATGATTCGGCGGAGTGTAAAAATCGTCTCACAACCTACAGCGATGAGCTTGGTATGACGGTCGGCGAAGCCCTGCTTACACCGACTAAGATTTATGTTAAACCTCTGCTTTCCGCAATAGAGGCGGCGGATGTCCGCGCTGTATCCCACATAACGGGCGGCGGTTTTATCGAGAATATTCCGAGAATGCTGAAAGAGGGAACAAGAGCAAGAATAGACAAGAACAGCTTTGAGGTTCTTCCTATATTTAAGATGATTCAAAAGCTTGGCGATATTTCAGAGCGCGATATGTTCAATACCTATAATATGGGTATCGGCCTTATGCTGACCGTTCCTAAGACTCAGGCGGATTCGGCGATAGCGGCAATCAACGCCTGCGGCGAGGAAGCGTGTGTTGTCGGTGAGATTGTCAGCGGCGAAAAAGGAGTGGACATATGCTGAATATAGGTGTTTTGGTGTCGGGCGGCGGAACGAATCTTCAGGCGCTGATTGACGCTCAACAAAGCGGAATTATCAAGAGCGGAAAAATCGTTACCGTTATTGCTGACAGAAGCGGAGCGTATGCCTTAAAGCGTGCCGAATCAGCTGGAATCGATGCAAAGGAAATTCTTAAAAAAGAATACGGCTCGGGTGCTGAATTTGATAAAGCGCTTGTTTCGTATCTTAAAGAGATGAAAGTGGATATTGTAGTTCTTGCGGGATTCCTGTCGATTTTAGGGAAGGATTTTATCGCGGTGTACCGCGATAAAATCGTGAATATCCATCCGTCGCTCATACCATCGTTCTGCGGTGATGGATTTTACGGGCTTAAGGTTCATCAGGCGGCGCTTGACTATGGCGTAAAAGTGACGGGCGCGACCGTTCATCTGGTGAACGAGATAACCGACGGCGGAAAGATTATTATGCAGAAGGCTGTCTATATCAACGATGACGATACCGCCGAAACCTTACAAAAGAGAGTGATGGAGGAGGCCGAGTGGCAGATTCTTCCTCGGGCGGTTGAAATGCTTTGCGAAGACCTTAAAAAGGCACAGTAACGGTAGGAGGTTTATGATGAATATTTATGAAGAATTAAAGAACAACAGCTATCCCGGACGTGGAATAGTAATAGGTAAGTCGCCGAGCGGAAAGTATGCGGTGACGGCATATTTTATTATGGGAAGAAGCGAGAACAGCCGAAACCGTGTGTTTGTTGAGGACGGTGACGGAATCCGCACACAGGCGTTCGATGAATCAAAGCTTGAAGATCCGCATCTTATTATATACGCGCCGGTTCGTGTTCTCGGAAACAAGACGATTGTAACCAACGGTGATCAGACCGACACAATTTATGACTTAATGGATAAACAGATGACGTTTGAACAGGCGCTCAGAACCCGTGAATTTGAGGATGACGCGCCGAACTATACTCCGAGAATCTCGGGCATAATGCATATCGAGGGCGGCTCGTATAACTATGCTATGTCAATCTTAAAGAGTGCGGACGGCGACCCAAGCTCATGCAGACGAAACACCTTCGGCTTTTATAATCCTAAATGCGGCGAGGGTCACTTTATCCATACATATATGGGTGACGGAAGTCCGCTTCCGAGCTTTTGCGGAGAGCCTAAACAGGTTGAGATTCCCGAAAGTATAGATGAGTTCAGGGATAATCTCTGGAACAGCCTGAATGAGGATAACAAGGTGTCGCTTTTTGTCAGATATATTAATATTGAGACCGGCGAAACCGAAACCGGAATCGTTAATAAAAATAAATAAAAGTGTGTTATCAGACACAGAAAGGAATTATAGATATGAAAGAAATGCAACTTAAATACGGCTGTAATCCGAATCAAAAGCCGTCGAGGGTTTTTGTCGAAAACGGTGAACTTCCGTTTACGGTCCTCTGCGGAAAGCCCGGATATATAAATCTTTTGGACGCTTTTAACGGATGGCAGCTTGTCAGAGAATTAAAAAGGGCGACGGGACTACCCGCGGCAACCTCGTTCAAACACGTTTCGCCGGCGGGCGCGGCGGTTGGACTTCCGCTCTCGGACACGCTTAAAAAGATTTATTTTATTGATGATGAGGTTCAGCTCACTCCGCTTGCAAACGCGTATGCAAGAGCGAGAGGTGCAGACAGAATGTCATCATTCGGGGATTTTATCTCTCTTTCGGATGTGTGCGATAAGGCGACAGCCCAGCTTATAGCCAAGGAGGTGTCTGATGGAATCATTGCGCCCGGCTATACCGACGAGGCTCTTGAAAAAAAAAAAAAAAAAAAGAAGGGAAATTATAATATAATTCAGATTGATGAAAATTATGTTCCCGAGCCGATTGAGCGTAAGCAGGTTTTCGGAATAACCTTTGAACAAGGAAGAAACGAGCTTAAAATAGATGATGAACTGCTTTCAAACGTTGTAACAGAGAACAAGACGATGACGAAAGAGGAAAAGCGTGATTTAATAATTTCGCTTATCACGCTTAAATATACTCAGTCGAACAGCGTTTGTTATGTCAAGGATGGCCAGGCAATAGGAATTGGCGCAGGGCAGCAGTCAAGAATACACTGCACACGCCTTGCCGGAAACAAGGCGGATATCTGGTGGCTCAGACAGGCGCCTAAGGTTCTTGGACTGCAATTCGTAGACGGAATTAAGCGTGCCGACAGGGATAACGCGATTGATGTATATATTTCGGATGAATATATGGATGTTCTTGCAGACGGCGTATGGGAAAAAACGTTTAAGGTTAAGCCGGAGGTATTTACAAAGGAAGAGAAGAATGAGTGGTTAAAAAAGAATACCGATGTTGCGCTTGGCTCTGACGCCTTCTTCCCGTTCGGAGATAATATTGAGCGTGCACATAAGTCAGGAGTAAAGGTAATCGCTCAGCCGGGCGGCTCAATCCGTGATGACAATGTAATCGAAACTTGTAACAAGTACGGAATAGCTATGGCGTTTACCGGAATACGACTTTTTCATCATTGATAATCGACCGCTGTAAAACGGCAGTAATTTAACATAAAATTAACAGTAATGTAATATAAATATATTGAAAAAATACGGCATATAAAATATAATATAGCCATAAGGTTTAAGAGAATGACAGAATATTAATATTAAACCGTGAAAAACGGAAAGGGTGATTTTTATGGTATGTTCAAATTGTGGTACAGAAAATCGTGATAATAGTGAATTCTGTATGAACTGTGGAATGAGCCTTGCATCACAGCGGACTCAGCAGTCACAGCAGCAGGGTCAGCAAACTCAGCAAACTCAGCAGTCACAGCAGGGTCAGCAAACCCAGCAAAATCAGCAGGGTCAGTATTCAAATCAATATGCCGGTCAGACACAGTACAATCAAGGCGGCTTTGTCGGAGGCTATGCACAGAACCCGGTTTATTCGGATCCGTATAACCACAGCGGCGAATTTGATAAGACAGATGTTTCACAGAACAAGGTGTTCGCTATGCTTCCGTATCTTATGGGGTGGATTGGCGTTATTGTTGCTCTTATAGCGAGCAGGGAGTCAAAATATGTCGGATTTCACGTTAGACAGGCACTTAAATTAAGCGTTACAAAGACACTTTTAGGAATTATCGCTCTTGTCCTTTGCTGGACTGTAATTGTTCCGATTGTGGCCGGGGTAATGTTCGTTATACTTTGGGTTGTTCAGATTATTTCGTTCTTCTCGGTATGTTCGGGCAATGCGGTTGAGCCTCCTATTGTCAGAGGTCTTGGATTCCTGAAGTAAAACTTACGGCTTGGTTATAAAATCGTGTATCAGATTTCGCAAACCTGTATTAAATGCGGGTTTGCGAAATTTTTGAATTATAGGAATATACAAAATTTCAGAAAATTCCCGTTTAGGAGTGGTTAAATGACAGGAAAAACTAAGACAAAGGCGGCGCAGGGATTTATTCAGGGCGCCCTCGTTTTGGGCATAGCCAATTTTATAGTTAAAATTATCGGAGCTTGTTTTAAAATTCCGCTGATTAACCTTATAGGCGACGCAGGAAGCGGATATTTTAATGTTGCTTATCAGATTTACACATTTATGTTTATTGTTGCAACGGCAGGTTTTCCTGTTGCAATCTCAAAAATGGTGTCTGAAAGCATAGCTCAGAATAATGAGTACGATGCAAGCCGCGTGTTTAAGGTTGCGTTCAGATTCCTCGCCATTGTCGGAATAATAGGAACGCTGATTCTTCTTTTGTTTGCGGATAACATTGCAAATCTGATGAAGATGCCGGACGCCGCACTCGGGATTGCACTTATAGCCCCCGCAGTGTTCTTTGTTGCGATGACCTCGGCGTATCGCGGCTATTTTCAGGGCAGACAGAATATGTATCCGACAGCGGCGAGCGAAGTAATCGAATCAGGCGGCAAGATGCTGATAGGCCTTGTCTTTGCATGGTTTTTTATGAAGATGACGGTTGACGGTTCGATTGGTTCGGCGGTTGATTTCGCCGCATCGAAGATTTCTACACAGCATATACAGACTGTTTTTGCGTCGGGCGGTGCAATCTTCGGCGTGACGGCGGGAACATTTCTTTCATGCCTGCTTATGACCTGTATATATGCGGTTCATCGAAGAAGGCATAGCTTTGACAAGCCTGTCGCTTCACTTCAGCGAAGCGATAGAACAATATTAAAAAACTTAATTATGATTGCCGTTCCGATTACCATTGGCGCGTCGGTTTCAAGTCTTACCACTCTTATAGATATGGCGACGATTACAAACCGTCTCGTGGTAAACGCAAGCGTATTTGATAAATATGCGGCGATGTTCAGCGAAGGAACGTCGTTTTTCTCAAAGGCGGCGGAGGAGGGCTGGCAGGGCGCCGAGCTTCTTTCACAGAAGGCGGCGACGCTTTACGGTATGTATACCGGAAAGGCTCTTACAATGTTTAACCTGCCGCTGACGCTGGTTGTTGCACTCGGAACGAGCGTTGTTCCCGCAATCTCGGTTGCGGTCGCAAGAAAAGACCGCGAAAATGCAAAAAAGATTACCGAGAGCACCCTGCGTATCGCTATGCTGTTTGCAGCGCCGTGCGCCTTTGGAATGGGTGTGTTGTCAAAGGAAATTTTGCATTTGCTCTTTGGCGATTATAATGCACATTCGGTTTTGTCGGTTTTGTCAGCGGCAATCATCCCGGTCGCGGTTGTTCAGGTTTCAAATTCAATCCTACAGTCGTACGGACGAGTATACAAACCGGTAATCCATATGATAATCGGCGGAATTTTAAAGGTATGCGTAAACTTTTTCTGTATTCCGTATTTGGGAATCGACGGTGCTCCCGTCGGAACGGGAATCTGTTATTTGGTAATCGCCGTACTCAATGTCCTGTCGATAATCAAGGCGGCGGGAATCGAATTCAAATGGGGAAGTTTCGTGATAAAGCCGATTCTTGCGGCGGCAATTATGGGGGCGGCCGCGTATGTGATGTCATCCTTCCTACCCATCAGCAGAGTGTTGAGTATTGCTGAGATTGCCGTGTGCGGTGTGATTTATCTCTTTGCGGTGATTGCGGTGCGGGCGGTTAGAAAAGAGGATGTTGAAATGCTGCCTAAGGGCGGAAAGCTTGCCGGAATTCTTGAGAGATACGGCCTGCTTAAATAATAGATATGAAAGAGGAAGATGAAATTGAAAAACGGAAAGTACACATTTAATGAACTGGTCGATATAATTGCTGCGCTGCGCGCTCCGAACGGCTGTCCGTGGGACAGGGAACAGACTCATGAAAGCATCCGTAAAAGCGTTATAGAAGAAGCGTATGAAATGGTTGAGGCAATTGACAGCGAAAAGCCTGAGAAAATTGCCGATGAGAGCGGTGATGTTTTGCTTCAGGTAGTTCTCCATGCGCAGATAGCGAAGGATAACGGTGAGTATGATATAAACGATGTGACCGATGCAATCAGTCGGAAGATGATTCACAGGCATCCGCACGTATTCGGCGAGGTAAACGTCAAAACCTCTGATGAGGTCCGCGACAGATGGGACGCCATCAAGCGTGCCGACCGCAGGCAGTCGAGTATTGCCGATGAGCTTCGCGGAGTATCAACCTATATTCCGTCGCTTATGCGTGCCCAAAAGATAAGGAAAAAGGCAAAAAAGGCGGGGTATAATCATATCCCGCGTGAGATAGACTGTAAGACCGAACAAGAATTCGGTGCGCTTTTGTTTGATATTGCCGCCGCAGCGGGCGAAATGGGAATTGACCCTGAGGTTGCTCTTGCGGGTTACATCAACAAGTTTATAGGTGATTTTGAAAAATTTGAGAACGAAAACAGCGGAAAGTAGTATGTTTTAAAACTTCGGCAAAGCATAGCTTTGACCGAAGTTTTCGATATTACTACTAAGTTGTTAAAGTTTGTTGCTATAAATTCCCGCAATATTGTTTATTTCGCCAAAAATCAAAAAAATACTTGCAGAATATTAAAAAATGAGGTAAAATTATAATTGTATTTTTAAAAGTATTGACATAATAGAGACAGACGTAAATTATTTTACAGAAAGGTATTGATGTCATAATGAAGAATGCTTTACTAAAATCAAGTGAATATAACAAGCGTAAGGATTTTATTAAGAATGAAATTTCCGGTAAAATCCGCAGATACTTCGGAAAAACGGTTGAAAAGGCAACAAAGCGTGAAATTTATACCGCTGTTGCATTTACAATTCGAGATGAAATAATGGATAAATGGGTTAATTATCAGCAGAAGTCAGAAAGTAAGCCCCAAAAAGAGCTATACTATCTTTCGTTTGAGTTCCTTATGGGCCGCGCAATGGGTAATAACCTAATGAATATAATGGAGACTGATCTCTATCGCGACGCATTGTCAGAGATGAACATTTCTCTCGACGATATAGAAGAACAGGAGAGCGACGCCGGTCTCGGAAACGGCGGCCTGGGAAGGCTTGCGGCTTGTTTCCTGGATTCGCTTACCAACCTTGAACTCCCGGCTTTCGGATGTGGAATTCGCTATGAGTACGGACTTTTCCGTCAGAAGATTGTAGACGGCTATCAGATTGAGATGCCCGACCCTTGGCTTCAGGGCGGAAATGTTTGGGATATAGCAAGACCGGAGGATTCTAAAGAGATTAGATTCGGCGGCCGGATAGAAGAGTATATGGAGGACGGAAGACTTAAGTTTCGTTTGGTTGACTATAACACCGTTATAGCCGAACCTTATGATATGCCTATAACAGGCTTTAATACCGAGACGGTAAACACCCTCAGACTTTGGAAGGCTCGCTCGCCTGAGGTAATTGATATGAGTGAGTTTAACCGAGGCGATTATGCTAAGGCGAATGAAAACAAGGACCTTGCTGAAGTTATTTCAAAGATTCTTTACCCTGAGGATAATCATTATGAGGGTAAGCTTTTAAGATTAAAACAACAGTATTTCTTTGTATCGGCCACTATTCAGTGGATTATATCAAAGCATAAGCAGAAAAACCTCACGATGCAGCAGATTCCGGAGTATATCCAAATTCATATTAACGATACTCACCCGACTATTGCCATTCCTGAGCTTATGAGGATACTTATGGATGAGGAAGGTCTCGGATGGGATGAAGCATGGAGCATTATAGGAAAGACTTTTGCATACACAAACCACACTATCCTCTGTGAAGCACTTGAAAAATGGCCTATGGATATGGTTGATACACTCCTGCCGAGACTCGGTCAGATTATACACGAAATCGACCGCCGTCAGCGTCAGGTTCTTTGGGATCGTTTCCCCGGTGACACGGGAAAGGTCGAGTATATGGCTGTTATTTCACACGGTCAGGTTAGTATGGCGAACCTTTGCCTTACCGCTTGTCACAGTATAAACGGTGTTGCCGCTTTGCATACCGAGATTCTTAAAAAAGAAACCTTTAAGGATTATTACGGAATGTATCCGTATAAGTTCAAGAATATGACAAACGGCGTAACCTTCCGCAGATGGCTGTATAAGGCGAACCCCGAGCTTTCAAAGCTTATCTGTGATTCAATCGGCGACGGATGGGTGAAGGACTATAAACAGCTTGAAAACTTAACTCCGTTTGCGGATGACTCGGCTTTCCGCGATAAATTTGCTATTATCAAGAGAGATAATAAGGAAAGACTTGCTAAATATATATTGGAAAATAACGGAATTGTTGTAGACCCCGATTCTATGTTCGATGTTCAGATTAAACGTCTTCACGAGTACAAGCGTCAGCTTCTTAAAGCTATGCACATAATCTATCGCTATCAGAAGATTGTTGAAGGTCATCCCGATGCTGATATTATGCCGACAACGTATATCTTCGGTGCGAAGGCTGCCCCGGGATATCATATGGCTAAGCTCATCATTAAGTTTATTAATGATGTGGCAAAGACGGTAAACAATGACCCGAGAACAAAGGATATAATGAAGGTCATATTCATAGAAAATTACAGCGTTTCGAGCGCAGAGAAGATTGTTGCTGCTGCTGATTTGAGCGAACAGATTTCAACCGCTTCAAAAGAAGCGTCGGGTACGGGAAATATGAAGCTTATGTTAAACGGCGCTCTTACAATCGGAACAATGGACGGTGCAAATGTAGAAATCAGAGAACGGGTCGGAGACGACAACATCTTCATTTTCGGCCTTTCCTCACAGGAGGTTCTGAATATCTATGCGAGCGGAAAATCACCGAGTTCTGAGATTTACGCTAAGAACCCCGTTGTTAAGAAAGTGGTAGATACACTGATTGACGGAACGTTCAATCAGGAAAATATCTTCTATGATATATATAAGTCGCTTGTCATCGGCGACCACGGATTTGCGGATAATTATCTTTTGCTTGCTGACTTTGAGTCTTATCTTGCTGCGAACGCCCGTGTCTTTGATAAGTATAAGGACAAGGAAGCGTGGATGCGCTCTGCTGTTATGAATACGGCTAAGGCGGGATTCTTCTCGAGTGACAGAACAATAGAAGATTATAACCGCGAGATATGGCACTTAAGATAAGTTGAAAATAATTAAATTTTATCTACCAAAGGGAAAGGAAGTTATAAAAATGAAAAAATTCAAGAAGATTCTGGCGCTTTCGCTTGCGATAGCTACCGTGCTTGCGTTTGCTGCTTGCGGAAAGAGTGAGACCGCCGGCACTGCCGGAGGGAACACAGAGAAGAAGGCCGATAGTGACTGGGCTTACGTTCAGGGGAAGGGTAAGCT
>CADBUP010000073.1 GCA_902797885.1 uncultured Ruminococcus sp. | reverse complement strand
TGATTTCGCCGGCTGGTACACCGATAAAGAACTCAAAACAAAGTATAATTTTTCCGCAAAGGTAACAAAGAGTATGACACTCTATGCCGCATGGACGGAAAAAGATAATTCTGCAAATCAAATTATCTTAACTATCGGCGAGAAGAAAGCGCTTGTTTTCGGAAAAACAAAAATAAATGACGTTGCCCCGAAAATAGTGAATGACCGGACGATGCTCCCGGCAAGGTTTGTTGCGGAAAACCTCGGCGCTGATGTTTCGTGGAATGAGGGTAAAGAGCTTGTAACAATAACCCGTAAAAATCTCAAAACCGGCGAGAATGTGACAATCCTTGTTAATATTGATTCGGATGTTGCTTATGTAAACGGCAGAGAAGTCAAGCTTGATTCTCCTGCATTTATTGAAAACGACCGCACATATACGCCGATTCGGTTTATTTCAGAAGAACTCGGCGCAAGCGTCGAATGGTTTGAAACAGAACAGAAGGTTGTTATAACCAGATAACAATAATAGAATTAAGTCGTATATAATTGATAACAAAAAAAGAGGCTGTAGCAAAACGATTTTTAAAATCGGGTTGACTACAGCCTTCTTATATAGCGGCCGAGTCGAGTTATGTGTAAATCTAAGCTCAAAATCCTTAGTTGTATTCAAGCACGGTTCCGTTTTTTATTGTGACCCACAGTCGGCCGTGTTATAAATTTTATGAGGGTAATCCTCACGGCTTTTTTGGTAGAGAAAGCAGTTAAAAGGGATTGATTTATATATATTTTTGTGATACAATTGTCCATATAATAAATATAATTGAAATTTTTGGAGGATATAATATGCTTGATACAAATAAAGGGCAACTATTTTTTCCGGCGGAAGAATGGCGAATGGAAGTAAAGAAAAAAGCTCATTCCTTAAATCAAAAATATAATACATTGACAGAATATCAGCCTGAAGAACGAAAAGCGGTTTTAAAGGAACTGCTTGGAGAATTGAACGAGGGCGTTTCGTTTAACGGACCTATTCGCTTTCATTACGGAATTCATACAAAGATAGGCAAAAACACGTTTTTTAATTTTAATTTTACCTGTCAGGATGATACTGAGGTTATAATCGGCGAAAACTGTGACTTCGGACCTAACGTTACGATTGTTACACCGCTTCACCCTATGCTGGCGAACGAAAGAAAGGAATTAATGTGTCCCGACGGAATTGGTAGAAGACTGTGCTGGGCGAAACCTGTCGTCATTGGAAACGGATGTTGGATTTGTGCTAATGTTACAGTATTACCGGGGGTAACAATTGGTCAGAATTGTGTTATCGGTGCGGGAAGTGTAGTAACACGATCTATTCCTTCAAACAGCTTTGCCGCGGGAAATCCTTGCCGGGTGATCCGTACGCTTACGGAAAACGATTCTGTCATAAACAGGCCGGACATCCTCGGGGACTGTTCCGTAATTGACGTCTAAATCGCTCTAATACGGCGAGACGGTGAGCTATAAACGTTATCGGCTCTTTGATGCGGCACGTAGTGACGCCCGAGCTAATATACCCGATTTCCCTTGATACATATTCTACACCTTCTCCAAGAGAAAAACAAAGCTTTAGTGCTTCTAATTTTAAATTTGTATCGGTAGTATCAAAAATATGGAGTTAAAGGTCTCATGTTATCAAAGAAACAAATTAAACGTGAAAATATTGGAAGCCGCCAAATTAACACGCTCTATGTCAAAGAAAGGCTGCTATCCCGATAATGCAGCAGAACCCCATCTCAAGGAGAGACAGTACAGCATGTGACCGATTTTTTTATAAAGTAAAAGTCGGAACAAGGTAACTTGTTCCGACGTGGTGACCCATCGGAGATTCGAACTCCGGACACCTTGATTAAAAGTTTTACGCAATGTGTTTTTGGTATAATTTTATCGAAACAATATTTCTGAAAAGCCTTTTATTTAGCTGTTTATCGAAAATTTTTGTTTTCCGTTAAACTCGATTGAAAATATTTGTTACCGTACTATTACCACACTTAATCTAACAGGCTGATAGTCTTATTTTTCAAGTCGGAAGAAACGTGACCATATATATCAAGCGTAATTTGTATTGATTTATGTCCAAGCAGTTCGGATACCGTTTTTATATCCGCACCCTTTTCAATTAACCTTGTTGCGAAACTGTGACGCATAGAGTGAAAAGTTACATCAGATGATATATTTGCGTTATTTTTTATCTTGCCGAATTCTCGGTATATATTTCGTTTTTGCACAGGTGTTCCCACTAACGAATAAAATATAAAAGGCGAATCCTTGTCATTATTTTCACGCTGATTAAATACTGCAAATTTCGCCTTTTTGTTTAGCGGAACAGTTCGTTTACTGCTATCTGTTTTAGCACTTGAACCTATAATCGTTTTTTGGCGTTTCTCTGCCTGTTCGTCATATTCGCGCACCATAATCAATGTTTTTCCTATCGAAACAGCGGTGTCACCGTCAATTAAATCATCCCACGTCAAGGCTTGTATTTCACCGAGCCGCATTCCGGTATTAAATGCAAAAATAAACATATTGTGGTATGTGCTTTTCGGGTTGCAACACTCAGCTAAAAATCGTTCTTGCTCATCAACCGTAAATGCCGTCCTCTCTCTCGGCGGCTTTTGAGGAATAACCAAACCGTCACAAGGATTTTTATATATTTTATTAACCTCGATTGCCTTTTTAAACGCTTGCGTCAATGTTATTTTTATCTGTTTGAGATATGAAGTTGACATCCCGCCTGCAGCAATTTTATTTATCGTCTGTTGTAATATTATCTGGTTAATTTTATTTAATTCATAATGCCCCAAATTCGGGTTTATATGCCTGCTCACTACTCCGTAATACATATCATACGTTGTTGGTTTCACTTGACCTTTTTTATATGTTTCGAGCCAAAAATCAAGCCATTCGGAAAGTTTGATATTATCGGGCGCGTCAAGCATTTTTCGGTCATTAAGATATTTTAAATCATTGATTTTCTTTTTGAGTTTGTCGAGGTTCATACTTGATACCGTCTTTTTTATGCGCTTTTTATCTTCTGTATATCCGATTGTAATTTCGCATACCCAAAGACCGTTCGGCCGCTGATAAATAGTGCCCTCACCGTTCTGTCTGCGCCTTGCCATTTATATCACCTCAATTGATTAATAAACTTGTCAATATAATTCACTCTTACGCGGTATTTTTGCTTGCCGTCCTTACTGCCTTTCATTTTGTATATTGGCATTGTGTATCATATCCTTTTTGTTTTAAAATTGCTTTATTTGCTTTTTTAAAAGAGTCTTTACCTTGCTTCTTATTCCGTCGATGTGTTCGTTTAAATCGGGGTTAATATTTTGTCCCATTGGGTCAAGTATAAAATCTATCCCCTCACGTCTTGCCAATTTTGCTGCCGGTACAAAATCGCTATCACCCGCAATAAGTATAATTTGGTCTACTTGCTTTTTGAGCGCCATTGACGTTATATCTGTTCCGAGTTTCATATCCATTGTTTTTTGCTTTATATTTAATATAAAATCATCTTCTGTTATCTGCTCAAAGCGTATCTTATTCGAAAACAAAGATTTAACCGTATTGGGTTTAAGTGTATATGCTGCATCACTTTCCGAAAGTCTTCCGAGACGTACAGCGAATTTTCGCTTTGATTTAAGCTCGTTAAGAAATGTATTCATCCAGTCATACATTTCTTGTTTTTTCAGATTAACTCCTCGCTTTAAAAAAGGGTGATAGATATTCTTGTCGCAAGGCGGACAATCATAATAAAATATTCTGTACAAATAAGAAGTTATATTTCTCCCTTGTTTGAGATGCATTTTGCAGTAATTTTCCAGTTCAACCGCACTCTCAACCGCGCCTTTTTTGCCGAAAAGATTTGCGGCTCTTTTTCTGTAAAACCCACCGTCAACCAGTATGGCGGTTTTTATTTCGTGCATAGTTCAAATCACCTTTTCGTAAATAAAATAAAAAAAGCCCAAGATTTCGTCACTTCCCGTATGGTGGGAGGACTACTCTCAAAGGGCATATTAACTGTGTAATTATAAATTACACTTATATAATATACCCAAACTTAAGGTTTGTCAATGCCTTTTGGTGTCATTTAAAGACATTTGTTAGAATCAACTAAATAACTTTTATAATTTTTAGTGATTTTATAGGATTTTTTAAGTATGTTATATGATGTGCATAAAATCATATCCTTTCAAAAAAATTTGACATTTTAAAAAAGATATGCTAAAATAAACTTGCGTTGGGTTTGCTTTTAGCATACCTTTATTCATTCCCCTGTCGCTACCAACGGCAGGGGAATTTTT
>CADBUP010000072.1 GCA_902797885.1 uncultured Ruminococcus sp. | reverse complement strand
GCTGAAAGCCGAAATCCGGCTCTCAGCCCGCAAAAACTACTTAGATTATATTATCATTTTGGAGTAATTTTTGAGGTTTACACAAAATGAGGGATTGCCCCTCACTATTTCAAATATGCGGGCTATCACTCTTTTAGGGCCGGCCTTTGTATATGGAAGCCTATGCAAAAGCCGGCCCTTTCTTGCTTTTTATGTCAAAAGCGGTAAATTTGAAAAATCCTACATCTCCAAAATCGTATTTTAAACACCGGTTATATAGCGGTCATTTATATTACTTTTCCTATATTCCCCCGGTGAAAGGCCTGTTATATTTTTAAATACTCTGTTGAAATAGGTTATATTGTTATACCCACATTCAAAGGCAACTTCGCCTATGCTCATATTCTTTTCGATAAGAATTCTCTTAGCTTCTTCAATTCTTCTGTTGTTTAAGTATTCACAAAAGCTCATACCTACCTCTTTTTTAAATAGCCTGCCGGCATATTTCGCGTTTATGTTATACAGTCCGGAAATGTCCTCGATTTTAATATCCGTATTATAGAATGTGTCTGCATAGCTTAAAAATGCACGCACTACCCAATGTATTTTCTTTTCCGGTTTCTTCTTGGACTTACTGTACATTAACAGAATATAGCTTTTTATCGCTTCGCCTATTGACTCATACAGTTCACGGGTTTTGGCGTTATCCATTGATGAAATTTTATCTGTTATGTTTTTATTAACGCCCGTTATATTAGCTGCACGATTCATACAGTTTTTTGTAATTTCCGAATCTGCACAAATATTTCCTACATATACAATACATAGAATATTTGAATTTTGTATAACCGGAACAATATATTCAGTAACTCCCCATGGACATACACCAAAAAAGGGGCGGTTTAGCGAAACAGCTTTTTGGGTGGTTAGACCTTTGCATTTCAGACACAATCGAAGCCCTTTCCTTGTTGTTTTTGCGTAATTGCAAACTTCGTTATAATGTATAGTATTGTTGTATTCGAGTTCCATGCTGTCTAAAGAGAGAATATCGCTCAGACAATCTATGCAAATCTTAATTTTCGTATTATGTACGATTAGATTAACAAATTCCTGCAGGGGCATCAGTTCGTTATTCATTTAACAAAATCCTCCTATTACACTTTAATTATATCATATATGTATCTTTTTTTCAAGTTTTATATCTTTTGTATTAGACTTTGTATAATTTTTCTGATATAATTATGAAACAGATAAAAATTTAATACAAGGAGTGTGTTATATGAACAGCAAATATGATTTAATAGTGTGCGGCGGCGGTTTTGCGGGTGCGGCGGCAGCAGTAGCGGCAGCCCGTAATGGTGTGAAGGTCCTTCTTATAGAAAAAAGCGGATTTTTGGGAGGTGCGGCAGGAAATTGCCAGGTCAATCCCTTTATGCCGTATTATACAAAGATTAACGGCAAAAAGACTGATTTGTCAGCAGGCATTTTTTCTGAAATCCTGGAACAGCTTTCGGCTCTCGGCGGTCTGCACAAAAACGGCGGTACGTTCAGTGAAGAAATTCTGAAGCTTATCCTTGACAGAATGACCTCTGACACCGGTGTCACCGTTCTGTTCCATTCTTATATAACAGAGGTTATAAAGGAGGATGGAAAAATATGTGCTGTTTCCTGTGCCAACAAATCGGGGATACAGACATTTTATGCGGATTTCTTTATTGATGCAACGGGAGACGCCGATGTTGCGGCACTTGCGGGATGCCCGTTTCGTGTAGGACGTGACAGTGATAATTTATGTCAACCGATGACGCTGTGCTTTAGACTTGCAAATGTAGATGTTGACAAGGTGTTTTCGACACATAAGGAAATAAATGATGTTTACAAGATGAAGCTTAAAAACGGTGAACTTAAAAATCCCCGTGAGGATGTTTTGTATATGCGGCATATGGCAAACGACATCCTGCACCTGAATTCAACACGGGTTATACGAAAGTCGCCGGTAGACGCGTTTGATTTAAGTGACGCGGAAAGGGAGGCACGTGAGCAGGTCTTTGAACTTTATACATTGCTGAAGGAAAATTGCGAGGGATTTGAAAACGCAGTGCTGCTCGCATCCGGCCCCGAAATAGGGGTCAGGGAAAGCCGTATGATTGACGGACTTTATATGCTTACATCAGATGATTTAAAGGCTTGTACAAAATTTGAGGATGGTATAGCCGCTTGTAATTATGATATTGATATACACAATCCCGACGGCAGCGGAACAAGTCACTATTACTTTGCTGAGGGAACATATTATACCATTCCATATCGTTGCCTGGTACCCCGGAGGACGGATAATCTTCTCGTTGCCGGAAGGTGTATATCGGGTACCCACGAGGCGCAGGCATCATACAGAATTATGCCTGTATGCTGTACGTTGGGTGAGGCGGCCGGCATAGCTGCTGCTGTAGCTCTTGAAGACGGATGCGGCGCAGCGGATGTGAATACCGAAAAGCTGAGAAATCTTTTAAAGAAAAACGGTGCATTTATTTAAGTGTAATGATGATTATAGGTTAAAGGTGATACAAATCCGCTGTTAAAAAACGGCTCTTGACAAAACATAGCCAATATGATACAAATATATGCATGGATTATAATGTTTTAGATGAATATCAGAGGAACATATCATTATGCAGAGGTATTGCATATAAAGGATGAGAGTATTGATAAAGTGGTTTAGAGAAAATAAGAACAAATTATATTTGCCTTTGAGTATAACATATATTGCTATAGTACTAATATCATTAATTGTATGTCTTGTTGGGTATACGTTTATTGAAAACAAGTTCGATAATATATCAACGGGGTATTATAAGCAGATTGCCGGCAGATATACCGATTCATTGGAGGCATACTTCAAATCGCTTAGACGAATGATAGATGATGTGGCTGAAAGTAATTATGTAAAATATTATGCAGAAGACATAAAAGTACTGGAAGATAACAAGTATTATATGAATTTTGTAAGATATTTAAGAGAAAAAATTTACGAACCGGGAGGAGTAGAGCGTATAATCGTTACATTAAACGGTTGTGATACCGTTATTACGGAATCTGGAAAGTCTGATTTAAACGATGTATATGAATCGTCATTTCCGGAATGCGGTTTGGATTATGAATCCTGGAGAGAGAAATATATAAATCAATTCTCTTATAATCAATGGGATAGCGAAAAAATGGATTCGTTAGGGGAAAGGCTTGTTTACTCACAATCAATTCCATACAAAAATATCTTTC
>CADBUP010000071.1 GCA_902797885.1 uncultured Ruminococcus sp. | reverse complement strand
GTTTGTGTCTCGCGCAATCTTCTCAAAGCTGTCGCCGTCAAGCACCGATGCACAGATATTTGTATAACTTGCGTCCTGAACCTCGCGCGGCTTTACTTTTACTCTGTTTCTGTATTGCTGTGGATAGATTTTCCGTTTTCTTTTAAGACCGAGCTTTTTGGCGGCGGCGACAACCGCGCCATACGTCCGACCGATGTGGGCAGCCATTTCAATAACGGTCATACTTCCCGTCTCGTAGTTGCCCTCTAAGTATCGGATTTCCCAATCCTCCCATTTTCTGTTCTTTCTGTTCTTTCTATTCACCGTTTATCACCTCACATAATTTCACAGTTCGGATCGGTGTTTTCCGCAAAGATATTTCTGTCCTTGTACCACGAATATTTAACCACCCCGGTGTTACCGTCGCGGTTTTTCGCCACATAGGCCTTTGCCTCTTTTTGGTCTGCTTCGGGGTCATAATATCCGTCCCGATGAAGCAATATAACAACATCCGCGTCCTGTTCGATGTCTCCCGATTCCCGAAGGTCGGTAAGCCGCGGCGTATAGCTCGTCCTGTCCTTCAGAGCCCTCGATAACTGCGACAATACAATGACGGGAATCTTTAATTCCTTTGACATAATCTTGCACATTCTCGACGCCTCACCTATCTGGTTTCTTCGGTCGGTATACTTCGACGCAGAGGCGGAAATCAGCTGAAGGTGGTCTATTATCACACATTCCACGTGCCGCCCGGACGTTGATAATTCGGCGTTCTTTCCTATTACCTCGGTCATAATTCCCGCCATAGTCTGATAACTTGTATCGTTAATCAGGAAATATTTATTCAGCTTTTCCTTGTATTCGGAAATTTTCGTTTCTTCCTCACCGGTCAGCTTACAAGTCTTCATCTTTTTAATCGGAATCCCCGTGCCTATTCCTAAAACACGTTTAACCAATTCCGCTTGTCCCATTTCTAAGCTGAAATACATAACCATATGCTCGCTCTTTGCCATTCGCGCCGCAATATTTAAGGCGTATGCGGTCTTACCCATAGACGGTCTGCCGCCGACAACATACATCTTTGCCTTTTCAAAGCCCCCAAGCATTATATCTAAATCGGGATAGCCGGTGAGAATCCCCGGCAAGGTGTTTCCGCGTGCCTTTCGTTCGTCATAATCTTTTTTGAATTCTTCAAACGCGCCGCCGAAATCAACGGTTCGGCCTTTCCCGGTCGGAGCAAGAATCACATTCTGAATAAATTCGTCGGTAGAGGATATGTCTGTTCCGAGGTCTGCGATTTGTGACGCGGCAAGGTTCAACCCTTTAAGCTTCCTTCTGCGCTCGCCGTATTCGGCAACGATTGACGCATATTTCATTGCCGCCTCTGAGGTCGGCGTGTTGTTTACGATGTCAACAACAGCTTTTATTCCTCCGATTTTATCAAGAGTTTTTCTTGATTTAAGCTTTGCATCAAGAACTACCAGATCAAGGTGTCCTTCTAAAATACATTCGACCATGGAAACCCATATTTCGCGGTTTTTATCACTCGAAAAATCATCCGTACTGACAACCCTTGAAAGTTCGGAATATAGCTCCGGTTCTAAGAAAAGCGAACCCAAAACACCTCTTTCGGCGCCCTCGTCTATCGGAATATTATTGCTCATTTTCCGCCGCCTCCCCACGCCGCCATATAGTCGGCCAGTTCTTCATCGGTCGGCTTGCGTTCGGGATAAAGCTCGTCCGCCTCGGGTCTCGGCGGCGGTGATGCTGAGAAATTTCTCGCCTGAGTATTCCGCCTGTTTTCCCACGCCTCACGGTCTGCCTTGTACGCCGAAAGCGTCTTAATATTCTTCTTGACCTTGTCCGATAAAATCGCATTTATGTAATGCCACGTAAACCTTGATGCCTTTGCCGCGTCTTCTATAGCGGCACAAATCATCTCGTCCTCCACACCGTCATCGAGGTATGAATCTATCTCTTGCATTACGCATTCTTTTATTACGCCGATATTTTTCTCATAACAGTCATACGCCCTCGCGCACGCGTTATTATTAATATTATTATATATTATATTATTATTTATATTATTGGGTAAAGTTTCTTTACTACCCCCGTTAAGTTTCTTTACTACCTCGCGGCAAGTTTCTTTACTATATGGTAAAGTTTCTTTACTACCCTTATCATCAGCTTTTTCGGTTTGTGATTCTTTTGATTCTTCGCTCGTCCTGACCTCTGTGACCCTATATTCCACTCTCGGAATGTCAGCTATCGTTATGTTCTTCTTTTCGATATAGCCTTTGTCAGTCAGCTGTTTAAGTGCGTTTATAACGCTCGGCCGACTGCTTCCGGTGAATTCTTCAAGATAACGAATACTTCCGGTAAACCCTTGTCCTTCAAGCTGAGAAAAACCGTATATTATCGCATATACCAAAAGTGCAACACCCTTAAGACCCATTTCGGTCAGCATAAACCCCTGTATCACAATATAATTTTCAGGCTTTATGTACTTTTTGTTTAACATATTCATTCCCCCTTTTTGTAAATATATTTTCTCATATCTGACTGTGCCGTAGCGTGCCGATAAATTTTTATATTTGACAAACTTGATTTATTATGTTATACTTAATTTGAGATTATCCATTTGTCCGTTCCTTGTTACCGCAAGGGCGGACTTTTTATATTCCCGGTTCGGCTTCTTGCAAAATACCGTTTCGTGTATCATCACATATCCACCTCCAAATTTTGTTCTTGATTTTTGTTTAACCATTCAGAACCTTCCTTGAATCCACCATATAAAAACCGCAGCCCGTCAAAATCTTCAATGCGACCAATAATGGGTATGTCTGTGATTTTCATTTTTGTTCTTTTTTCGATTGATGCAATAATATTTTCTGCATAATATTCATCTTTTTGTGGGTTATCATCATGGAGGTCATTATCGTAACAGTGGATAAATTTATCATTATAAAACAAAGTAATATAGGTGTGGCTAAAACAGTTCATTGAATATCCTTTCATCTCACATCACCACCTTCCGGATTGGCTTCTTTTCAAGCTGATTCATAATCGCCACGGTGTCTATTCTCACCGTCTGAACGGTTACTACTCGTCTGCGGCGGCGTTCCTCGCGAATCATACGCTTGTCCATCTCTATGGCAAGGTATCCGAAGAATACCGTTGCCGCCGCCGAGATTACGGCTCTTATGAATCCGCCGAGTAACCCATACATTCCCATTCCTATCCCGGCAAGCGTAAACGCGAATCCCAAAAACCCCATTATCGCCGCCGTAAATGTTATACTATACACTATCGTCTGCCTCGTTTTCCTTTTCATCTTTGTACCTCCAATAAGTTTAATTTCCGTTTGGACAAAGTTCACGAGCGAATATCGCTATTGAAATATATCGTTCCCCTTGCATATAATGTTTTTTGACATACTCATACGATAACCCGGTAAAGCTCTGTATATCAGAGTTAGTCAAAACATGACGGTTGTCACCGTATCTTTCCTCAATAAATGCTGTTATAAGTTCTAAATTATCTCTGTAACCCTTCTTTTCTCTCGGCATTTTTCTTCCCCCTTTTAAATTTCTTTTAAAGCATATCCGGCATCATCTATAAACTGATGTTCGATTTTTATATTTTGCTTGCTTTTTTTAAGAGCCGCCGCGAACAACCCTTTCGGTATTTCTTCAAGCCGAGACCTAAGAATATGCGCAAGTGATTCAAACTCGCTGACCGTGTCACAAGTCTCAGCAAGCTCCGCAATAGCCTCAGACATATCAAATATCGCATTGGTGCATATCAAGCCGAGCCTATTCGAAGCCTCGCGCAATGCGTCAACTTTTCCTTTTCTCATTTTATTTCACCTCTTTTATATCCTTAGTGCTTGGTGTATATGCTTTGTACCAATCCGAAACGATTTTTTCGGCATACTCAATCGGATAAAGCCGTTGATTATCGTTTTTTATGTGTTCCAAACACTCCTGCTTCGGCGGTTTTATCAAATACACCTTTGAATTTTTAAATGTTCGCGCAAACATTTCTCTTTTTCGGCCGTTCGGCATACAAGCAACTATCCAAACATCACCCGATTTTATATACTTTCTGACATAATTAAAAAGATGCGCCCGAACACTCATTGCCGCTTGAAATAATACGGCGTTCTTTTGAACATACGGATTTGAATCGGATATTGCCGCATATATCGCGTCCAAATCAATAATCATATCATTCGGACGCATTTGCGCATTTACAAACGTGTTCTTGCCTGCTCCGGGCGGTCCTGTTACGATATGTACCATTTATCTCACCTCGCTTTCTTGAAATAAAGTTTATTATGTGTTATAATCACCCTCGAAAGAGAGGTGATTACGATGTCTAAATCATTCAATGACTTTGCAAAAGATGTTATGCAACAATACAAAATTGTTGAATCGCCTAATTCTGCTGAAGAATTTGCATACTCTTTGAGAAACACAACCGCAAAAGTCGTTCTAAAGATTTTAGAACAATATCATAAAGAATTTATCGAAAAGAATTAAACTTCGTTCAGATGTTTAATAACATCGTTTATAAATTCTTTTGCCGCATTGTCCGAATTACCGAAAAGCGAATTTCCTATAGTTTTTGCCTCGTTCAATAAGTCAACAAGCCGTTGCACCTTTTCGGTCGTTTGGTCGATATTTGCGGAATCAATTTTCAATCCTTTTATTCTGACCCTGCTTAGCCTTAAAGCCTCGTCCGCTTGGGCAAAAGTAGGGTTGTGTTTTTTGACTGTTGCGACAATTTCATTTATCAGCGATTCAACCTCTTTAACTTCACTTTCTGTGAATAGATATTCGCCGATGTTCATCTCTTTTGTAAACTCCATTTTATCTCACCTCACTTTCTTGCTCTGATATGTAGTCAAGCGAAATGCCGAACACATCGGCTATCCTTTGTGCAAGTTCCATACTTAATCGTTTTTGCCTTTCGCCGTTTTCAATCATACTGTAATAATTCGGTTTAATAGATAATCTTTCGGAAATTTCCTTTTGAGATAAACCGTGCTGTTCTCTTAACTTTTTTAGCCAAGTCCTCATCGTCTTTCACCTCGCTTGCTCACGTTATGTGATTATAATAACACAAAAAAATAACTTTGTCAACACTAAATGTGATTTTATTAAAAAGTCTATTGATTTTTTTCACTATTTGTGATATTTTGATTATATGAGGTGATTATATGTTCGCACTTAAACTGAAAGAACTTAGAGAAAGTCTTGGACTTTCACAAAGGGCTCTGGCTGTCAAATTGGGTATTTCTCAATCAACTGTTGGAATGTGGGAAAGTGGTCAAAGAGAGCCAAACTTTAAAACGATTGAAGATATAGCTAATTTCTTTGATGTTACAACTGATTATCTTTTAGGACGAACCGACAGTAAGAAACCTATGCTTGATAATAATGCCGATATTGGTTTTGATGATTTCACTTATGCAATGCATAACGAATCAAAAGAGTTGACGGATGATGACAAACAAATGCTTTTGGATATGGCGAGAATGTTGAAAAAACGTATAGATGAAAGGAAGTCAAAGGAATAAACAAGGGAGCCGATATGCAATGTTTAGTGGATGTGTACGAAAAAATACAAAATGAAAAAATAGAAGTATTTACACGCAGTATGAAACCGTGTGACGCGGCGACCGTTGAGGTTGAGGGCGAATACGGGATTTTTATAGACCGAAAAAAGATAACAAACAAGCAAGATGAATTTATGGCTCTGTCGCACGAATATGGACATTGCAAAAGCGGCGCTACACACAAACTATACAGTCCGTATCAGCTGATAGGACAGCACGAAAACAGAGCAAACCGCGCGGCGGTACACGAATTTTTGCCATACGAAAAATTGATTAACGCCGTAAACAAGGGCAATACAGAGGTTTGGCAGCTCGCCGAATATCTCGATATGCCCGAACAATTTATTAAAATGGCAATAGATTTATATGAAACAGAAAGATATTAAATTTATACAAAATAGAGGGTTAAAAAAAGTGGGGATTAAACTTGCGTATATTTTAGATACAGAAACAGGAGAAACCTTTGTGCAAAGAATAAAATTCGAAAAGCCACACCGAAATAAGGGCAGAAGTTTGCTTAAATTTCCGAGCGAATATGTTGTTATTGATATCGAAACAACAGGGTTAAGCCCTGAATGTGATTATATAATTGAACTATCAGCGATAAAAATAAAGGACAACAACATCATTAATACATTTTCAACACTTATCAAACCAGACGAAGCATTATATGAAGATGAGGATTCCAATGAATGTTATGTAAATGATTTTATAACTAATCTAACTGGGATCACAAATGAGATGCTTGAAGATGCACCGCATATTTCTGATGTATTGGAACAATTTCTTTCTTTTGTAGGTAATAATATTATAGTCGGGCATAATGTGAATTTTGATATAAATTTCATATATGATGAAGTGGATAGAATATTAAATAAAAACTTTTCAAATGATTTTTGTGATTTGTTGCGAATCAGTAGAAAGATTTTCCCCGATTTCGAAAATCATAAATTGTCTACACTTGCGGAAAACTTTGAAATAAAAATTGACAGAAGCCACAGAGCCGAGGACGATTGTATAACTACGTTCAAATGTTTTGAGTTTTGCCGAAATTATTCTGAGAAAAACAAGATAAATATTAATTCTTACGACAAAAGTAAGTTGGACTTAAAGGAAATTCACGCTAATGTTGCGGAATTTGATGAAGCACATCCGCTTTATAGAAAGAATGTTGTTTTCACGGGAACTCTTGAAAAAATGAGCAGAAAAGATGCGGCACAAATTGTCGCAAATTTCGGTGGTATTTTGCAAAATGGTGTCACCAAACAGACAAATTTTCTTGTTCTAGGGAATAACGACTATTGTAAATCAATAAAGGATGGTAAAAGTTCTAAGCAGAAAAAAGCAGAAAGTTTAATTTTAAAAGGACAAGATTTACAAATAATTCCCGAGAATGTCTTTTATGAACTAATTGAGGTGGAGTAATTATGGAACAGCTTGGATTTTTAAATAATGTAAACGATACGAAAGAAGACTTATTTTGTGAGAATATTATTAAAATATTAAGAGAGACGGACATAGGTGACGATGCATTGACATCATTCAAAAATAATAAAAATTATACAACTGTTCTATTCGGAGAAAATATAGTTTGCTTAAAGATAAAATTTGGGAAAAAGCTTTCTTTTTTTGCCGTTAGCCCTCGGTTCAAAAAGATACTTCAAAAAAATAATATCTTATACACAGTAGAAAGGTCAACAATGTGGTTGAGAGTAAAAATTAACAAGCCCTCCGACATATTTATGTATAAACAATTAATTATTGACTTGTATAATTTTTGTTTAGAACTTAATTCTGGTGATAGTTTTGATTGTTGTTCAAGATATATGCAATGCTCGGATATTCTCAAATGTGTAAATCCATATCCGGAAGTATATAAATACTGCAAATATAAAACTAAGTTAAAAAATGGGATAATTTTTTACGGTAAAAATCGGAATGTACAAAATTAAAACCAAACACCATAGACACATTAAACCGAGGCGATATAAATGACAAGATGCAAAAAAAGACTGTTGATAATTTGAGAAAATTATCATATAATAGTCTATACCGAACAAAGAGAGGAGAATATTTATGTCTGTTAAATCAACGGTATATATCCAAAAAGAAGAAGATTGGTATGTTGCGACCAGTATAGAAACAGGCGTCGCGTCACAGGGCAAGACTATTGATGAGGCACTCGAAAATTTAACAGAGGCATTAGAACTTTATTTTGAGAACGCCAAGCCTGATACCGAACAGTCACCGGTATTTATAACAACATTGGAGGTGGCACTATAGTGGGGTCAAAATATCCTATTCTGCCGCCCAAAACCGTTATTAAGACATTAGAGAAATTCGGGTTTAGATTCGTAAGTCAGAAAGGCAGTCATTTAAAATATGCCAATCAAAAATACGTTGTAATTATTCCAAATCATTCGGAAGTGGCAAAAGGCACACTAAAAAGCATTTTATCAATGGCGCATATAGAACTTGAAGATTTTTTGAGGGAATTATGATTAATTTACCAACCCGGAACCGAGGTGATATAAATGGCACTTAAAAAGAGAGCGGACGGCAGGTATTGTAAGCAGATTCGCGTTAACGGAAAGGTTAAATCGTTTTACGGTAGGACGCAGGCGGAAATAAATAAAAAAATTCTTGAATATAAAGAGGAAAAATCAACAGGTAAATACTTTCGCGATGTTGCTGAAAAATGGGAAAAATATTATTGCACTCAAGTTCCGTACACAACATATAAAAAATGCGGACAGGCCGCATATAACGCTGCTGTTGAACATTTCGGCAATATGCGCATAAGAGAGATTGTTCCGTATGACGTAGATTTGTATCTCAAATCATTTGCACACAAAGATTACAGTAAAAAGACGGTAGCAACATATAAATCAATTCTGAATCAGATTTTCAAATATGCCGTTATACAAGGCGAAATACAAACGAATCCGGCAAGCGTTGTATCACTTCCGAAGAATTTAAAAACTTCAAAGCGTGTTCTCCCGCCCGATAATGAAATCAGAATCATTGAATCAAATCCGGAGGGATTCGGATTTCTTCCGTATTTTCTGTTATTCAGTGGTCTAAGAATATCCGAAGCGCTTGCCTTGACTTATGACGATATAGATCGTAAAGACAAGATAATAACGGTAAATAAGAAAGTTGTATACGACGGAAACACACCAACCCTTGTGAATGCAACAAAAACCGAAGCAGGAACACGCAAGGTTGTTTTGCTGGACAGAGTAGACGGACATTTAAAGAGTGATGAAAGAGGAGTCATTTTTTGCAACGAGAACGGAAGTTATCTCACGCGCAAACAGCTGAGTTGCCGCTGGGAAAAATTCAAAAAAGAGAATAATTTAACCTTGACGTTTCATCAACTCAGACACGCATACGCAACGATGCTGTTTGAAGCGGGTATTAACGAAAAAGACGCACAGGAATTAATGGGACATACGGATATAAATTTAACGCGCAGCATTTACACGCATATCAGAAACGAGCGGATGACAGAAACCGCGCAAAAGCTAAACAGCTTTAATTTTTGACATTAAAAAACAAGTCAGAAATCATATAACCCTTGATATGACAGGGTTTAAAACAGGTTCAAATCCTGTCACCTCGACCATACCGAGTGTTCTTACAGAACTTGAAAGGTTTTGTATGACACTCGGTTTTTTATTGACTTTTTAACTTGCACAAGCGGCAAAATGAACATCTACGCCCTGTCTTGTATGTACCGAAACATTGTTTTCGGGTAGCTTTTCAAGGTCGGGTATTTCAATATTGCCT
>CADBUP010000070.1 GCA_902797885.1 uncultured Ruminococcus sp. | reverse complement strand
TTGCTGAGCTTCAGAATGCAGGCGTTCTCTTTGGCCCGGCAAAGGCTGCAAACGCAGGCGGCGTTGCTACATCTGCTCTTGAAATGTGCCAGAACAGTATGCGTTATTCATGGACATTTGAAGAAGTTGACGCTAAGCTCAAAAATATTATGGAAGATATCTATGCTAAGACCAGCTCTGCTGCAAAAGAGTATGGTCACGAGGGTAACCTTGTTATCGGTGCTAACATTGCAGGATTTAAGAAGGTTGCTGATTCAATGATGGCTCACGGTATTGTTTAATAATATCCGAAATATTGAATTTGTCGGCTGTTTGCGGGCGTTCTCGTCCGCAGACAGCCGGAATATATAATGAATACCCCCGCTCCTTGCGGAGTTTTTCATTATATATTCCGGAAAGGAGTTTTGGTTTATGATTTATGAAGAAAAAACCGTTTCGTCCGAAAAAGTCTTTGAGGGCAGAATTATAAAGGTTAAGGTTGATAGAGTTGAGATGCCCGACGGTTCGGTTGCGACACGGGAGCTTGTTGAACACCCCGGCGGTGTGGGAATTGTTGCGATAACCGACAAGGACGAAATTATTCTTGTTGAACAATACAGAAAGCCGCTCGATAAGGCAATTTATGAAATCCCGGCCGGGAAGCTTGACCCGGGCGAACATCACAGAACCTGTGGTATACGTGAGCTTGGAGAGGAGACCGGTCTGTCGGCGAAAGTGTTTGACTATATGGGATTTATCTATCCATCGCCCGGGTTTACCGATGAGGTTACTCATGTATATTTGGCGAAGGAACTGACCCAGGGCGAAACCCATCCGGATGACGATGAATTTTTGGATGTAAAAAAAGTTCCGTTTGACACCGCCCTTAAAATGGTTATGGACGGAGAGATAAACGATGCGAAATCGGTATTCGGAATTCTTAAATATAATATGATGAGATAAAATGGCTGCCAAAGGAGGCTCGGTCATGGAAAGTAAAAAGGTTGAAGTTAAAATTAACAATATTGAATATACCCTTGTCACAAATGAGCCTGAGGAGTATGTTCAGCGTGTTGCGCTTTTGGTAAACAAGCGTATGAATCAAATATCCGAGGGTGCACCTCAGCTCAGTACGGCTATGAAGGCTGTGCTTACGGCGGTCAACTTAGCCGATGACTGTTTAAAGAATGAGGGTGTTATGGATAACCTTCGTGTTGAGCTTAAGGGGTATATAGAAGAGGCAAAAGGCCTCGGAAGTGAGCTTGAGGCAAAGCGGCTTGAGGTTGAGAAGCTTCGCGAGGATGTTCACAAGCTTCAGATTGAGCTTGCAAAGCGGGAAACCGAACTGTCAAGCGTACGTCGGACAACCGCCGCTCTTCGTGGGGTGGCTGACAAACAGGCGTAAATTTAAAAAAAGCTGAAATAACAGTTAAAAACGAGGTGTTACCGATATGGAGCTTCTTGCCCCTGCGGGTACTTTTGATTGTGTTCTTGCCGCGGTAAACAGCGGTGCTGACGCGGTATACTTTGCCGGACAGGCTTTCGGTGCCAGAAGCTTTGCCGGAAATCTCACCGATGAGGAAATATTCAAGGCGGTTGATTATTGCCATCTTCGTGGCGTTCGTGTCTATGTGACAGTAAACACACTAATATACGACAGAGAGTTTAGTGACCTTGATAGATTTATCAAGGTGATTACCCGTGCCGGGGCGGATGGCGTTATTGTTCAGGATTTGGGCATAATGGAGTATGTAAAGAATCTTTCGCCCGATATTGAAGTTCACGCAAGCACACAGATGACGGTTCATTCTCTTGACGGCGTTCGGACACTTGAAAAGGAAGGCGTATGCCGGATTGTTTTATCGCGTGAGCTGTCAGAAAACGAAATTCGTTATATAACCGAGAATGCCTCGGCAGAGACCGAGGTGTTCGTTCACGGGGCAATGTGTATGTGCTATTCCGGACAATGCTTGATGAGTAGTGTAATCGGCGGCAGAAGCGGAAACAGAGGAAGGTGTGCTCAGCCGTGCAGGCTTCCGTACTCGCCGGACGGAAAAGATGAAAAATTTTATTTAAGCCTTAAAGATATGTCGCTTGCCGAACATCTGAAAAGCCTTCAAAATATGGGTGTTGCTTCGCTCAAAATCGAGGGAAGAATGAAAGGTAGGCATTATGTTTCGACTGTTGTTTCTGTTTATCGGAAGTTGATTGATGAAAAAAGGCGGCCTTCCAAAGCTGAGATTGATACCTTGAACCGTATATTTTTCCGCGGCGGACTGACTGACGGATACTTTCTGAATAAAAAAGGAACGGCAATGTTTGCATTTGACAAGCCGGATAATCCTTATCTGAAAACCGATTCGGCTTCTGCAGAAGCGCTTTCGCGAAGACGGCCGATAGAAATATATGCTGAAATTTCAGAGGGTGAAAAGCCGTTTATTAAGATGACCTGCGGCGAAAATTCTGTGTATGAATATGGAGATAATGTCGTTGAATGCGCAGCAAGGCGTCCGCTTGATATTAACGAAGTTAAGGCACGTCTGAACAAAATGGGTGATACGGCTTTTAGAGCCGTTAAAATCGAGGTTAAATTAAACGGCCGGCCTTTTATGGCGGTTTCACAGCTAAATGAGCTTCGTAGACGCTGTACCGAGAAGCTTGAAAATGAGATTATGTTAAAGTATAAGAATAAACGCATTGCGGAAGGACCGCGGCTTCCCGAAACGGGTCATTTCGGAAAGAGTGCATATTCGTGCTCGGTCTTGACTATGGAACAGTTTAGAGCCGCTTGTCGGTTTTGTTTTGAAAGAATATATATACCTGTGCATATCGCGGCTGAGAATGTTGAAGAACTGAAAAAAGAGAATAAACGGATAGTTTTGACCTTGCCTGTAATTATTCGCGGCGGGGAGCGTATCAGGGTTAAAAAATGGCTGTCTCACCTTAAAAAATTTGGGTTTGAAAGAGTTGAAATTTCAACTCTTGACGGTTTAGGGTTATCTGACGGATTTGAGATTTATGCCTCACACAGAATGAATATTACTAACAGTTATTCGTTCAAAAAACTCGGTGAAATGGGGGCACATTGTATATGCCTTTCAACCGAGCTGAATCTCGGACAGATGAGGGATATAAAAAAATTTAATGAATGTGAGGTAATTGTTTACGGAAGAATTCCATTGATGATTACCGAAAACTGTATTTTAAAGAATATGAAAAAGTGTCCGTGTGACGGCATTGGCTATATGACAGACCGAACAGGGTCAAGGTTTCCGATTATCAAAGACGGAAATGCCTGTCGGAGTGTGGTTTTGAATTCTGTTCCGCTGTATACGGCGGATAAAAAAGAGGATTTACTTAAAATCGGTGCAGATTTTTTGAAGCTGATGTTTACTGTTGAAGATGCCGAACGTACTGAAGAAATTTGCCGCGCATACTTAAATGGCGGCGCGGTGAATGACGTTGAGTTTACACGGCTTCGGATGTTTAAGGGTGCGCTCTCGTAAGAGATCTAAAAGGAAAGGAATGTTATCTATGATAGATGTGAAAATAAAATATTTATCGGAGAAGGCGACTGAACCGAAATATGCGACCGATGGCAGTCTCGGAATGGATTTGGCGGCCGCTTTGGAAGAGCCTGTTGTGTTGAAATCGGGTGAGAGAATTGCTGTTCCGACCGGACTTGCAATACAAATTCCCGATGGCTGGGGTGCATTTGTGTTTCCGCGGTCGGGACTATCGCTCAGAAGCGGAATAACGATGTGTAACTGTGTTGGGGTGATTGACACAGACTATACAGGTGAGCTTAAAGTTGCGGTTATTAACGTATCGGATAAAGATTTTACCATAAATTCAGGCGACAGGATTGCACAGCTTGTTTTTCTGCCGGTTGAGAAGGCAAGGCTTGTCAGAGCAGAAAGTCTTGATGATACCGAGCGTGGCGCCGGCGGATTTGGTTCTACCGGTATACAAGCTTAGATTATTGATTAATAGGAGATAAAAAAATGCGAAAAATAGTTCTGGCATCAAAATCTCCCAGACGAAGAGAACTTTTGTCGGGTTTTGTTGATGATTTTGAAATAATTTCGGATGATTCCGAAGAGGTTATCGAAGAGGGTATAACTCCGGAGGAGACTGTTCAGCGTTTAGCTATGCAAAAGGCAAGAAATGTATCGGAAAAATCCGATGCAGAGGCTTTGGTTATCGGTGCGGATACGGTTGTGTTTATCGATGGAAAGATTTTGGGAAAACCGGCAAACAGAGCGGAAGCGTCAGAAATGCTTCATATGCTTTCGGGACGCGACCATCATGTTTGCACCGGAATAGCTATAATAGATAACGAGACCCAAAAGAGCTATTGTGGTTTTGAACGGACGGTCGTCCATTTCAGACATCTGACAGACGATGAGATTATTAAATATATAAATACAGGCGAACCGATGGATAAGGCGGGAGCGTACGGAATTCAAAATATCGGTGCGCTATTTGTAGAAAATATAAAAGGCGACTATTTTAATGTTGTCGGCCTGCCGCTTTGCAAGCTGGGTCAGGTTTTAAAAGAAGAATTTGGTTATGAGTTATTTTAACAGACAGGAGGAAGACAATGGCTGTTGATTTTGGAATAGATTTAGGTACGGCGACAACTCTGATTTGTAACACAGATGGTGAGGTCTTGCTCAATGAGCCGTCGTTGGTTATAAAGAGTAATACAAACGGTCAGATTGTGGCGATAGGTGAAGAAGCGAGCGAGATGCTTGGAAGAACGCCCGAGGGCGTTTCTGAGGTTGCGCCTATCAGAGGCGGCGCGATAACAGGGTTTAACGCGACGGTTTCTATGCTTAAACAATTTATGAAGCGTGTTAACAGGGGAGCATTTGGCGGTGCAAGAGCGGTCATAGCTGTTCCGTGCGGAATAAGTGACGTTGAACGCCGCGCGGTTCACGAGGCGGCACACAATGCAGGAATAAAGACGGTTGCACTTATGGATGCGCCTCTTGCCGCGGCAGCAGGCTGTGGCGTGGACGTTGGTGCACCGCACGGAAGCATGGTTGTAAATTTAGGAGCAGGAATATGTGAGGCGGCCGTTGTCTCCCTCGGCGGAATTGTTGTGTCACATTCTATTCGGACGGCAGGGACAAGCTTTGATAACGCCATAGTTCAGCATGTAAAAAAACAGCACAGCGTTGCAATCGGCGACAGCACGGCCGAAGGAATAAAAATCAGTATAGGTTCGGTCTATTCGGGAATAGACCGAGAGAGAATAGAAGTAAACGGAAGAGATATGGTAACCGGTCTGCCTAAGACAGCTCAGGTGACAACGGATGAGATAAAAGGCTGTCTTAGTGAGCCTGCTGAGGCAATTGTTGACGCGGTGAGGGTTACCCTTGAAAAGACTCCGCCTGAGCTTGCGGCGGACATAATCGAAAGCGGTATAGTTTTAACCGGCGGTAGTGCGATGCTTCGCGGACTCGGCAGATTAATAAACATAAATACCGAAATACCGGTATATATTGCTGAAAACCCGATTGAGTGTGTGGCAATCGGTGCTGCAAGAGCGGCTGAATTTATGTTAAATGAAAAAGGAAAAGGAATCTTCGGAAGATAAAGGTGATTTAGTTGAGATTTATAAAAGAACATAAGCTTGCTGTGTTTATAATTGCGGCGACGCTTACGGCGGCGGTTACGATTGGCGCTCTCGGAGCAAAAAGCGGCTCCGCCTCAACTGTAGAGCGTGTCGGCGGCGACATTGTTTCGGGACCGCAGGGAGTTATATCGTCAATCGGGAGGTTCTTCGGTGGATTAACGACTTACTTCGGAAATGTAAAAGCGCTGACGAATGAAAACGAAAAACTGAAAAACGAAAATTCTAATTTACAAAAACAGATTAATGATATGCAAGGTTTAGAAGATGAAAATTCGGAACTTCGTCAAATGCTCAAACTTCAAAAAGGTCAGCCTGACATTAATATGCAAGCAGCATCTGTTTCGGCTAAAGACCCGTCCGATTGGTACGCAACGCTAACAATCGACAAGGGAAGCCGCGACGGAATCAAGGAAAACCAGCCGGTTGTGAATTCAAACAGAGAGCTTGTCGGTCAGATTTCAAGGGTTGGTGATAACTGGGCTGAAGTAATCACAATAATTGACCCACAGTCATCTGTCGGCGCGGTTATCAAACGCTCTAAGGCGATAGGAATTATCGAGGGTAATTCAGAGTTGAGATATGAAGGAAAGTGCCGTCTTGGATATATTTCGCGTGATACTGATATTCAAGAGGGAGATTATATTGAAACTTCCGGGCTTGGCGGTATTTATCCTAAGGGTCTTATTATAGGAACGGTTGAAAATATTTACGATGAAAATTCAACAATGTCAAAGGCCGCGACGATTAAACCGTGTGCTAATATTGCGAAGCTGAATGAGGTTTTTGTGGTAATATCATACAAACAGGCGGATTTGTCGGATTCTGAGACAACGACAAAAAAAGATGATGATAAAGCGGATCCGTCTGACAAATCCGACAAGTCAAAAAACTCAAATAATTCGGACAGTAATTCGGACAGTAATTCGGATAAGTCGAACAGTTCAAGCGGTTCAAGCGGCTCAAGCAGTTCAAGTAGGTCAAGTAGGTCGAACAGTTCATCTGTGGATGACGACGAGGATTAAAGTTATACGAAGGGTTGAAACGCGATGAAAAAATTTAAAATTTTATTTTATATTATCTGGCTGTTGATAATCGCATTATTTCAGCCGACTTTAGTTCAATGGATAGGAATTTTTGGGGTTAGTCCCGATTTGTTTTTGATATTTGTGATTTGCGCGGCAATGCTTCGCGGAATGTGGGACGGCGCAATATGCGGATTTGTATTCGGATTAACGCTTGATATGATAATCGGCAGAATGATTGGCATGAACGCAATTTTGTATATGTACGCGGGTCTTATGACCGGAGTGTTAAATGAAAGGTATATAAGCAGTGACAGCGCAACAACAGATGCGGTTTTTGTTTTTGCAAATTCTCTGCTTTGTGGTATATTATACTTTGCCGCATACAAAATGGTTTGGGGAGATTTAGGATTTATTACAGCCTTTTTAAAAACTATTTTACCAAAAGCAGTATATTCGGCTGTTGTGGCATTTGTTTTGTTTATTCCTATGCGAAAAAGCTTTGGGTTGATTAAAGTTAAAAGGCTGTTTTAAGAATAGTCTGTGATAAAGAAGGAGACGGATAATTTGAAGGATTTTAGCAGGAGACTCAATATAATTATAGTATTTGTTGTTCTGCTTGCACTTGCTTGTATTGTCAGACTTGTTGATTTACAAATAGTAAGAGGTTCTCAATATGAGGAACAGTCTAATCGGAGGCTTGTGCGTGCATATTCTATTGCTGCGCCCAGAGGCGAAATTGTTGATAAAAACAACAAGCCGCTGGTTGAAAATCGGACAGGTTATACCGTTCAGGTTCAAAAGGTAAATATTTCTGATGATGAGCTTAACCAAATTATCTATAATACTGCGGCAATTATTGCTGAGTATGGCGATGAAATCGAAAGCACATTCCCGCTTGTTCTGAATAAAAAAACAGGCGAGCTTGAATATGATTTTTCTATAGAAGAAAACGGTGGAACAAGAGAGGTAGAAGGCGTTGAACTTAACAAAAATGCTAAGAACGTAAAAAATAAAGATGACCAAACAGATTCTGACGATGTAGATTCCGATAACGATGAAAAGAAGAATAAAGAACAGGAAAATATTGAAAAATGGAAGAAAACCAACAAGCTAACAGACTTTAGTTCTGAAAAACAGATTTTTGAATATTACAAAAAGAAATACTCAGTATCTTCTGATTATGATGATAAGAAAGCAATGGCTGTTACCGCCATCAGATATGCGATGGAAAAGGCGCGTTTCAGCGAGAAGAATCCATATACCTTGGCACGTGATATAGATGAACTTGCTCTGCAGAAAATTAAAGAACAGTTTATGGACTTTCCGGGAATAAGCGTAGAGATTGAACCGGTCAGATCCTTCGCTCACGGGACTATGGCGGCGCATATATTAGGAAGAACAGGCCGTATCTATGCGGAAGAATATGCTGTTATGAAGGATCAGGGCTATGGTATGAATGATATAATCGGTAAGGATGGCCTTGAAAAAGTTCTTGAACCATATTTAAAGGGTAAGGACGGCTATAAAAGTGTTGAGATGAATAGGGGCGGTATAGTAACCGAGATACTTCAAAGTCAAGAGCCTCAACCGGGAAATTATGCAAGGCTTACACTTGACTGTGACCTACAGGAAGCAATGGAAAAGGCACTTAAAGAAAAGATAATTCAGGCGACCGGCTCCGGAGGGGCAGGCGCCGCAATAGCTGTTAATCCAAAGACAGGCGGAATTTTAGCTATGGCTTCATATCCGACCTATGATTTGTCAACGTTTAATGAGGACTATGATAAGCTGATTAAATCAAAGTCAAAGCCGCTTATCAACCGTGTTCTTAACGGAACATATTCGCCCGGTTCTACATTTAAACCGCTTACATCGATTGCTGCACTTGAAACGGGAGTCATTTCACCGGACACATATATTACGGATTTAGGTAAGTATACCTATTATCCGTCGTATCAGCCAACCTGTCTGGTATATTCATCATCAGGCGCGACTCACGGGACAATTAATGTTTCCCAGGCAATAGGTGTGTCGTGTAACTATTTCTTTTATGATGTTGGCCGAAGAACGGGAATAGAGAATATAGATAAATATGCGACAAACTTCGGTCTTGGTCAGACCACGGGAATAGAACTAAGCGAGAGTACGGGCGTTCTTGCAAGTCCGGAGGAAAGAGAAAAGGCCGGCGGAACGTGGTATCCGGGTGATGTGCTTCAGACCGCGATAGGCCAGTCAGACAATCTGTTCACTCCTGCTCAGCTTGCTTCGTACGTAAGTACAATTTTAAATAAGGGTAGGAGATATTCACTTCATCTTGTCGATGAGGTTTTAAGTTACGGCGACAATAATGTTGTGTATAAAAAGGAACCCGAGATTTTGGCTGATAATCCAATATCGGACGCAACGTATCGGGCGGTTACAGACGGTATGCGGCGGGTTGTTTCATCGGGAACAGCATCATCGGCTTTTGCTAACGCTAAATATAAAGCGGCGGGCAAAACCGGTACCGCTGAGGTTCCCGGCGGCGCGGATAATGTTTTGTTTGTTGGTTTTGCTCCGTATGATGACCCAGAGATTGTTATTGCGGTCATTATCGAACATGGTGCAAACAGCGGTTTTCCGGCAGGTGTTGCGCGAGAGGTCTTTGACGCTTATATGCAGATAAAAGACGGAACCTATAAATCAACTGATAAAACGCTTGATAGTGAGAAAAAGGAAGAAGCTGAGAATGCAAAGGCTATATCGGGCAAGGCAAACGAAAAGACGAACGGAAACACCGAAAGTTTGTCCCCTTCATCCGGAAAATCTTCAAATAGTTCTAAAAACAGCGGAAATACTTCTAATTCAACTTCAAACCAACCGAAAGGAAAACAGCCGAACGACGAACATCCTAAGAGTGATTCATCGGAGGGCAACGGAACATTATAGTATATTTTTAAACTTTTTATAAAAAAGCCAAAAAATTATAAAAATAACTTTGACTTTTAGTTAATTTTGTGATAAAATGTATATATGGCGAATAAAGTGCTTTTTTTGAACAGAACTGAAATATAATGGATTTGTTTATCATAAAGCGTTTAATTATATATTAAAAAAGAGGGTGGAGGTTACAATGAACATTGCACTAATTGCACATGATAAGAAGAAGGAGCTTATGGTAGATTTTTGTATTGCGTATAGCGCCATACTAAAACAACATAAGCTATTTGCAACGGGAACAACGGGTAATGTTGTTGAGGATGCAACCGGTTTACCTATTAAGAAATTTTTACCGGGTCCGGAGGGCGGCGATCAACAGATAGGTGCGAGAATCGCATATAATGAAATCGATGCTGTTTTGTTTTTCCGTGACCCGCTTACGGCACAGCCGCATGAACCTGATGTTAATTCGATTTTCAGGCTTTGTGATGTGCATAATATACCCCTGGCGACGAATGTTGCTACCGCTGAGGTTCTTATTATGGGAATCGAGCGCGGAGATTTAGGTTGGAGAGATATAGTGAACCCTAAAAAATAATAAAATGGACAATCGCCACGCTGCGGTTGTCCATTTTAAAATTATTTAGATAACTTCATACATTGTACGAGCTGCGTCTTTAAACGCGGTATCTTTAACCTCAAGAACCCTGACCGAGAGAGGTTTAGCACCAAAGGTGATTGTTATTTCGTCGCCTGCCTTTATGTCGTATGACGCTCGTGCAATCTTTCCGTTTACGCTGACTCGCCCGCTGTCGCAGGCTTCGTTTGCAACGGTTCTTCGCTTTATCAGACGCGAAACCTTTAAATATTTATCAAGTCTCATATTTTCTACCTCATTTCATTTTTTTAAATTTTTTGTATTCATCGGCGAGATGAGCTTCAGCGGCAATTTCCTTTGCAGTTTTAAGTGTTCCTCTGCCGAACTTTTGTTTAATGTTAAATATTGTATTCCCAAGAACATTATTTTCAGCTAAATCAGAATTGTTAAACGAAAGCTGAATATATGCCTTATCGGTCAAATTTGAACCTGTTATACCAATCAAACGAACCGGTTTGCTTAAACTTTGATAATCAAGTATTTCTTTAGCGATTTTATAGATTTCGTCTGAATTTTTAACATAGTGTCCGGATTGAGCGCGGGTAATGCTCTTCATATCGGAAAATTTTATTTTAAGTGTAACAGTCCTGCACCATAGTCCTCGAAGGTAGAGGCGATAGCTTACATCCTCGGAAAGCAGAAGAAGAGTATCATATAACAGGGTTTTATCATTAGTATCTTTTAAAAATGTTGTTTCTCTCCCAATAGATTTAGGAGTAGAATTAGTTGTGACTTTCCGGTTATCGATTCCTTTTGCGTGCTTTATAAGTTCTTCTCCGGATGGACCGAAGTGTCT
Source organism: uncultured Ruminococcus sp. (assembly GCA_902797885.1). GTDB lineage: Bacteria > Bacillota > Clostridia > Monoglobales > Monoglobaceae > UMGS1820. The sequence goes on along the minus strand of CADBUP010000070.1, from coordinate 5,546 downwards.
TAAACGCTCAGCGGGTTGATTTGCAAGCTGACCTATTGTTTTGATTCCCATAGAGAAAAGTCTCTCTGCGGTTTTTCCGCCTATTCCGTAAAGCTCACGGACACTTCTTGGATACATTAAAGCACGAAACTCTTCTGGCGAGGATATGACAAAAAAGCCATTGGGCTTTTTTTCTTCACTTGCGCATTTTGCGCTCATCATAGAATATCCAACCCCTACCGAGCAGGTAACACCTACTGTTTCAAATACAAGTTCTTTAAGTTCTCTTGCTATTTTCTCTGCAGAGCCGAAAAGAAACTCGCTTCCGGTTACGTCCATATATCCCTCATCAAGAGAGACAAATTCAATCATATCGGTGTATCGCGACATAATTTTATGCACTTCATTTGATGCTTCTTTATACTTTGAAAAGTGAGAATTTATAAAGACAGCGTCGGGACATCTTTGATATGCCTCATCGCTGCTCATTGCAGAATGAACACCAAATTTCCGTGCAATGTAGTTGCAGGTCGAAACGACTCCGCGTGTTCCCGGCGGAGCACCAACGATTACCGGCTTACCCCTAAGCTCGGGGTTGTCTCGTTCTTCTATTGAAGCAAAAAATGCGTCCATATCCAAATGTATTATCTTTCTCATAATATCATCAGCCTTTAAGCATTATTACCGCACCTTGTCGACCGGTGTGGTCTTTATGCGCGCGATATGAATAATATTTGTCGCTGTTACAGACCGTACATACACCACTTATATCTATGTTTTTGCGACTGATTCCTTTATCTGTAAGTGTATCCGAAATCATATGCGGTAAGTTTATCATAAACCTACCGTTCGGTAGCTTTTCCTGATATTTTTCATCAAAATAATCAGGGGCATCACTTCCGAATTCAAAACAGCACGGCCCAATTGATGGCCCAATGGCAACAAGAATATCTTTAGGCGTACAATTAAAAGTGTTAGTCATAATATCCACACACCGAGCCGAAATTTTTTTAACAGTACCGCGCCAACCTGAGTGTACAGCGGCAATGACACCTTGACTTGGGTCAAAAAACAGAATTGGAACACAGTCGGCGGAAAAAACAATAAGCGCTATTGACGGAATGTTTGTAATAAGCCCATCGGTATCCTCAATATCGCTTGCGCGGACGATTCCCTTACCGCAATCGGCTTCGGTGACTATTCTTATATTGTCTGTATGTGTCTGTTTTGCAAGGACGGTACGGTTTAAGTCTATGCCTAGGTCACTTGAAAGCAGACAATAATTTTCTCTGACCGAAGCCTCATCATCGTGAACTCTAAAACCTAAATTCAGGCCGGTGACTTTTCCGTGGCTTACTCCGCCGAGGGCGGAGGTAAAGCCATGCGAAATATCAGAGTCGGGCATAAGAGTAGATTTTAAATACATTCTGTCATCACAATTATATTCATAAAAACTCATATTAATCTCCTGCTTAAATCATAGACGGTTGAAACGAAGTCTCTCGACCGTGGTCGTTTTATGGCTCTTTTCATCTATGTCAAAAATACAGGCGTGAAACCACGCCTCGCCCTGTGCTTTTTCAAAACGCACACGTTTAACGGGCATACGCATATGTTCGATTATAATTTCTTTTTTTACGCCGAGAACAGAATCCTCAACACCGGTCATACCTAAATCGCAAATGAAGCCGGTGCCGTTCGGAAGAATCCTTTCGTCAGCGGTCTGTACATGAGTATGAGTGCCGAAAACCGCGCTGACCTTCCCGTCAAGGAAGTTAGCAAAGGCGATTTTTTCGCTTGTAGCTTCTGCATGAAAGTCTATTACAATTACATCGGCTTCAAGCTTAGGCAAGAGCCTTTCTACCGCTGAAAAAGGACAATCAACAGGAGTCATATTAATTCGTCCTGACGCATTGATGACAGCAACGCGAATGTTTCCGAGATCGCATATCGTGTAACCCATACCCTCCGCCTCGGGCGGAAAGTTTAACGGGCGTATCACGCGGCTGTTATCTTCGAGAACGGAGGCAGACTCCTTATTATCATAGGTGTGATTTCCCATGGTTATGACATCTACGCCACTTTGTATAAGAGTGTTTGCAATATTATGTGTTATACCGTTTGGTTCGGCCGAATTCTCTGCGTTAGCAACGCAGAAGTCAATCTTGTATCTGCTTAAAATCCTGCTGAGGTTGTTGTAAACAAATTCCCTGCCGCTTTCGCCGTTTATGTCACCTATTGCTAATAGTCTCATTTTTTCTCTCCTGTCAATTTATTACGCTGTCTTACTGCCTCATACATTAAAACTCCCGCCGCAACGGAGGCGTTTAATGATTCAATTCGGCCAAGCATTGGTATCTTAATCAGAAAATCACAATGTTCGCGTACAATTCGGCTCATTCCTTCGCCTTCGCTTCCAATAACGATTCCGAGCGGACCGGTTAAGTCACTCTGATAGCAGTAATCATCGGCCTCAAGAGCTGTTCCGGCAATCCAAAGTCCTTCCTTTTTCAGTAGGGTAATCGTTTGGGCGATATTTGTTACCCTGGCGACGGGGGTATATTCAACCGCGCCGGCCGAAACCTTTGCAACAACCGAACTTAAAGAGACGCTTCTGTTTTTAGGAATGATTACGCCATGTGCGCCCGAGGCGTTTGCAGTTCTGATTATGCTTCCGAGGTTATGAGGGTCGGTTATTCCGTCTGTAATTATAATAAACGGTGGTTCGTTCTTTGCCTTTGCCGCGGCGAGAATGTCGCTTAGCTCTGCATATTTATGAGCGGCGGCAAGCGCAACAACCCCTTGATGATTTTCGCCGTCAGTCATTTTGTCAAGTTTACGTTTATCAACGAACTGATAAACGATACCGCGTTCTTTTGCTAAGTTGCGTATTAACCCGATGTGGGTGTGACGAAGCCCCTCTTGAATCAGAATTTTATCCATTGTGCGCCCTGCTTCAAGAGCTTCAATTATTGAATTTCTTCCGTATATAATATCTTCATTCATAAAAAAGTTGATTCCACCTCTATACTATAATAATATCATTTTATCATACTTATTTAAAATATGCAACGTTTATACAGAAAGAAATTAAAAATTAAGCAACAAAATTGAATAATGCCGTAAATAAAAAATGAAATCTGTTTTAAGCAGAGAAACAAAAACACACATCCCGCCCATCAAAATATATAGAGGGTGAGGTGTGTGTTTGAATCTGTATGTTCTATATAAATTTTCTTCTCCAGACCGATGGGAGAAGTATAAGAAGGAGAGGGAAGATTTCAAGCCTGCCGAGCAGCATATCAATGCTTAACACAAGTTTCGAGAAAAAGCTCAATGAGCTGAAATTTCCGATAGGTCCGACAACGCCGAGACCGGGTCCCACATTATTGATACAGGTAGCAACCGAAGAAATGGATTCTTCAAGGGTTAGACTGTTGACAGATACCAAGATAACCGAAATTGCAAACAACGCCATATATAGTATAAAGTATCCGTTCGTGGTTCGAACCGTTTCGTCATCTATTGTTTTACCATCAATTTTGATGTTGCTGACCGAGTTGGGACGAACAAGGCTTCGAAGCGTTTTAGATGCTGTTTTAGCCATGATTTCGATTCGTGAGATTTTCAGACCGCCTCCGGTCGAGCCTGCACAGGCGCCGATAAACATAAGAATAATGATAATGGTTTTTGAAAAACCGTTCCATATGTCATAGTTCGCTGTGATAAATCCGGTTGTGCTGATGACCGAAACAACCTGAAATGCGGCGGTGCGGATTGCTTCTTCGGCGGTTGAATATAAATTGTAAATTGATACGGTGATTCCGATTGTTGCGGCAATCACAACCGCGGTGAATATCTTCCATTCAGAATCCTTTGCTATAGCTGAAAATTTCCGTATTATCATGTAATAGTATAGGTTAAAGTTTAGTGAAAACAGAAACATAAATGCAATAATCACCCATTGAAGATATGCGCTGTTATATGCCGCTATACTTGCGTTTTTACAACTGAAACCACCTGTTCCCGCGGTTGAGAAGGTGTGAATTATGCTATCGTATACAGGCATCCCGCCCAAAACAAGCATTATAAACTCAATCACGCACAGGCCAAAGTATATTCCGTAAAGTATTTTGGCATTTCTCATTCCTTTAGGGACAAGCTTTGAAACAGCGGGACCCGGAACCTCAGCACGCATAAGGTGAATTGAGTTGTTGCCTGCTACCGGTATTATTGCCATTACAAAGACAAGTACTCCCATACCGCCGACCCAATGGGTGAACGCACGCCAGAATAACATTCCTTTTGACAAAGCCTCAATATCCGTGAGTATTGTTGCTCCGGTAGTTGTAAATCCCGATGCTGTCTCAAAAAAACAGTCAATGTATTTAGGAATTTCGCGGCTTATATAAAAAGGAAGAGCACCGATTAATGACCACATAACCCAAAGCAACCCTATGGTCATAAGGCCTTCTTTGGCATAAAAATCACCTTTTTCAGGCTTTTGGATGTGAAGAACAGTTCCGAACAGCGCTGAAATCAGTGCTGAGACAAAAAAACTGTTCATACTGTTATATTCTTTATATATAAGCGATACCACAGCAGGTAAAAGCATAAGAACGGCTTCTATTATCATAAACCTACCGAGAATACCGAAAATCAGTCTTTTTTTCATAGTTTGAAACTTCCGACCCTTTCATTTAATAAATAATTTGATTATACAAAAATCTCTTTTAAATCATGCAGAGTGTCCGTGCTTGAAACAACGATTACGTTATCACCGAGCATGATGCAGTCATCACCGCCCGGAACGATAGAACGTCGATTTCGGACAATACTTGCTATGATTACGGTGTTTTTGGTTTTAAGCTCACGCAATGGTTTGTTGAGGTACGGAGCGTCCTCGCAGATCTGAAATTCCAGGGCTTCAACCTTTTCGTCAAGGACTTTATAAATTGTTTCTATATTATTACTGTTTTCAGAATTTTTCATAGCGCGGATGTAGCCGAGAATGTTGTTTGAGGCAAGCTGTTTCGGCGAAACAATGCTGTCTATTCCAAGAGTATCGGCAAGAGTTATATACGAACCGCGGGTGACCTTTGATATGACCTTTGAAACATTTTTGGTTTGTGCATACAACGCCATAATAATATTTTCTTCATCTATTCCGGTGAGAGCCGCAAAAGCGTCAACCGACTCTATGCCCTCTTCTTTTAATGTATTATGATCGGTTCCGTCGGCGTTTATTATGCTTACGTCAGATAGCTGTTCAGACAGTTCAAGACAGCGTTTATAGCTGCTCTCAATTATCTTGACAGACATTCCTAAAGAAACCAGCTGTTTTGCAAGGTAATATCCAATTCTTCCGCCGCCGACGAGCATAACCGATTTTATCTTGTTATGAAGAGCGTCTGTTTTCTTGAAGAAACGCTCTGCCTCTCGGTGGTCGCATGCAATACTGAGTCTATCACCGCCTTGCGGAATAAAATTACCGTCAGGAATGATTACTCGGCCGTTTCGCTCAGCTGTACAAACAAGGACTTTTATTTTATATTTCTTATATATAT
>CADBUP010000069.1 GCA_902797885.1 uncultured Ruminococcus sp. | reverse complement strand
GTACCCTGCACAATACCCGTTCCCCTGCACATTTCACGAATTGTAATGTTTTCGAGCCCGTGCTTCACAAGATAGGGGAAAATCTTTTCCGAAAGCTCATTTTTATCCGATGTCTGATATGCGGCAGTATTCATTTGCATCACCTCCCTAAGTATATTGAACGTTCGTTTTATTCGTTCTCAAAAAAATATGCCTGCAACATAATCAGAATTATGTTGCAGGCAAAGTGATTTCTTTCATAAATCCAAAACAAAAAACGCTGCATAACAAAAAATTTCAAAGCTTTTTTGTGCAAAAAGGCACAGCAAAGCAGACCAATGTAAAAAATTAAAATAGCATTGGTCTAAAAGCTATGTCTTTTTTAGTGCATAATGATGAAAATATGTAAATATTAGGGCAAATCATTGACAAAAGCTTTTTTCAATGCTATAATATAAACATATATTTTATGTACTTTAAAATTTTCTACCACATAATTCTGATTATGTGGTTTTTTTATTTTCAGCAGCGTAAAAGTCCTAATCTCTGTACCTGCCTGCGGCAGATTTCCCAAGTATCCATTGTATAAATACGGGTGGTGTTTACCGATGAATGACCGAGTATATCCGCAAGTCGTACAATATCCTTTTCAATCGAATAAAAGGTACGGGCGAAAAGGTGACGGAGATTATGAGGGAAAACCTTCCCCTTATCCACATTTGCGCTTTCGCAAAGCGATTTCATCAGCTTCCATATATTCGTTCTGTCAAGCGGTCTGCCTGTTTTCGTAACGAAAATACTGCCGCTTGATATTTTTTGCTCCGCCGCATATTTTTTCAGCATTTTACAAAGTTCTTTCGGAATGATGATAATGCGCAGCTTGCCTTTCATATTGACCTGTGCAATACCGCTTTTAAGAGATTCGGCACAGATATATTTTAACTCGCTGACCCTTATCCCGGTTGCGCATATCGTCTGCATAATAAGATTCAATTTGCGATTGCCTTTTGATTTTGCCGCTTTCAGCAGCCTTTCGTATTCCGCTTTTGTAAGCTCCTTTTCATTTTTGGCGAATATCTGCTTTTGGATTTTTAAGTTCTTAACCTTTAAACCGTATTCACCGCTGTAATCAAAAAAGCTGTTGAGTGATGAAAGTATGGAATTAACGCTCGCCGGAGCATACTTTGAAATAATATACTCTTTATATCCCAAAACCATTGTTTTGTTTAGCTCCGCACCGCCGAGCCAACAAACAAATACGGTCAGGTCACGGATATACTTTTCAATCGTGGCCTTGCTCTTTTCCTCATTGATTAGGTGTTCCTCAAATTTCTTTATTATTTTGTCTGTGATTTTTTTCATAGTTCGACAACTCCTTTACTACTATTATTTTACCATTAACATAGTAATATTCAGTGAAGCTGTCAACAATTTGCCTATATTGTTTTCATTTTATGACATTATGAACAAGTACATTTTTCCTTTTGGCATAATCTATTGTATTCTTTGTCCCGCTTGGCTGTCCGTTCCAAACGGCAATTACAAGGCTTGAACGGTCAACCATCCATTCATTGCGTTTTTGATAGCAAGCCTTATAATAATGGTTGCTGATTGTGGTTATATAATCGGCATTTTTTAATATGTGATTATACCGTCGTTCTTCAAAGAATCCACGCCGTTTCTCAAAGCCGGGGTGCGGCACGGCACAGATTAGGTGCAGAGTGTCATTCTGCCTTTTCTTTTCAAGCACAATTTCCGCCGCCCATATATCCGTGCCTTTTACCATTCCCGTTATAAAAGTTACATATCCGTCAGCTATCGCATTATCAATAGTTTTCTCCAAAAGAGGTTTTACCTCGTTTTCGGAAAGGCTTAATTTTTCGGGGTGATGTCCCGTAAAGCAGCATCGATGTTTTCTTAAATTATTATTGCTCATATATTTATCAACTCCGTTCGCCGTGTACCGTGCCGCATTTAGCAAAAAGTACACCTTTTGAAAAAAGCTGTTAAAATTTGATTTTGCCCTTTTTTATTGACAGGCGAAGTGGTTTTTGGTATAATATTCTTGCAAAAACAAGCGAAAAGCGATATTTGAGCATAAAAAAATCTACTATCAAAAGGTGTACTTTGTGATAGTAGATTTTATTTTGCAAGTCTGTATTCACGAAGCCTGCGGTAGAATGTGGCAATGCTCATATTACACTCCTTCGCCACATCTTCAGCCCGTATATGACCTCGTTCTCATTGTTTAACCAAACCGCCGAAATTATCCGGTGCCGTTATCATCGGTCGTCCGAAAGCTATTCCTTTCAGCTTTGCCGCCCGTATGCCTTCTTCCTGTCGTTTGCGGATATTAACACGCTCGTTTGCCGCAACAAATGACAGCACTGTCAGCACCAAATCGGCAATAAATGTTCCCATCAGGTCTTTATATGTCCTTGTGTCGAGCATTGGCATATCAATAATTACAACATCAACCTCCATATCCTTTGTAAGTATCCGCCATTGGTCTTGTATTTCCTTATAGTTTCTGCCGAGCCTGTCTATTGATTTTACATAGAGCAAATCACCTTTTTTCAGCTTTGTTAGCAATTTTTGATAGCTTGGTCGGTTAAAGCCCTTGCCGGACTGCTTATCTAAAAAGATATTACTTTGCTTTATGCCGAGTTTTTTCATTTCAAGCATTTGCCTGTCCTCGTTTTGATCGGTTGAGGATACCCGTACATATCCGTATTTCTCCTGCATATTTCGCTCACCTCCAATTTTGAATTTTTTATCCCATTATATATTATACCATTTAATTAAAATTTCACGGGAAGCAAGCAGTTGTCCCGATTCCCATCTGTGCTTATTGATATAGGTTTGAAAAAGCATTTAACGCATTATCTATATAGGTATAAACAGCTTCGCAGCTTTCTTTCAGTCGATTACCATTTTTACAGTATTCCGCAAATGCCTCTGCAAAAAATTCTGTATCACTTGTCATAAAATAGTCATCGCCTGTGAATTTTAACTTTGCAAGCTGATTTTTCAGCCGTTCATCGGCGGCTATATTATGATTTTGCAAAACGCTCTGTATATAATATCCGAACTCGTGGGGAATACTGTTGTAATATCCCATTCGTATGTATATTGCTTTTTTCTGCGAATTGTAGATGCCCGAATATTTATTATCAAATAGGTCTGTCCAATCATCATTTGAAACAAGTATCAGACGATAGCCGCTTTCGGCAAATGCTTTTCGAACAAATTCCTGCCGTCTTCCCAGATTTGATGGACAGAAAAAAGTGTGATATAATGAAATGGACACAAACAAATCCAAAATCACAGGAGGAACTT
>CADBUP010000068.1 GCA_902797885.1 uncultured Ruminococcus sp. | reverse complement strand
TTGTTATATGCTGTGCCCTTGCACTTGTTGTGATGTATGACGCATCGGGAATCCGCCGTGCGGCCGGTCAGCAGGCACGGATGATAAATATGATTATTGATGCATGGGACGAGAGCGACCCCATTGAAAAACAAATCAGACTGAAAGAGCTTTTGGGGCATACTCCGCTTGAGGTATGTGCCGGGGCACTTCTCGGAATCATATTCGGTGTTGTGTCTCACTTGGTTTTCGGACTTTAAGGTGATATTTCCGTTGCTTTGAGTTGTCAGCGGCCTATCTTTGAATCAGTATAAAAGCTTTGAAATTGATTTCTCTGTGCTAAACATTTAATAAGCCCCGCCGTTTTTCGGCGGGGCTTTGGCTTTGATGATAATTTATTTATTTAACAGGTTCTTTGCCTTATCTATGTCCTTTATGTCAAGGAGGCACGAAATTTCGGTTTCGCCGGTTGTGATAAGCTTAACCGGAATATCAGCCTGAGCTAAAATATCGAAAAGCTCAGCCGCTACACCCGAAGTGTTCCGCATACCTTCACCGATAAGTATAATCTTTGTGTTATTACCGTTTACATCGGTCGAAATATCCTTGCTGACCTTACGGAATGCGGTTGTTGCCGCTATTACTTCAGCAAGGCTATCCTGAGGAACGGTAAACGAGAGATTGATTTTATCCTTGTACGGCGCAGTTTGACAAATCATATCGACAGTTACGTCCCTTGCCGCAATCTCGTTGAGTATAAGCGAAACGTTTTTAGAGCTGTTTGGAATATTGTTGACGGTCACAAGAGCGACATCTTCAAGATAATCAATGTTTGTTATTGTTTTAATCATAGTTAATCTCCCTTCTGAATTTGTTGTATAATTAAGCCTCTATAAGATTTTTCATAGAATACAGTCCCGGCCTTGCATCTTTCAAAAAGACGGCCGCTTTAACCGCACCGACAGCAAAGACTTCCTTTGATGTCGCGGTGTGCTTGATTTCGATAACCTCATCACAGCCTGCGAAGTAAACCGAGTGTTCGCCGACTATTGTGCCGCCTCGCATCGAAAGAATTCCTATTTCCGACTTGTCACGCTTTTTGCGGACACTGTGTCTGTCATAGGTGTATTCAGGCTCATATGAAACCGCGTCCGAAATTGCATCCGCAATGGCAAGAGCCGTTCCGCTTGGCGCATCGAGCTTTTGGTTATGGTGTTTTTCAATAATTTCTATATCAAAATTGTCCTCAAGAACCTTTGCGGCACGCTGAACCAAATCAATAAGAAGGTTCACGCCGAGCGACATATTGGCCGAATAGAAAACGGCGGTAGTCTCAGAGGTTCGGTTAAGGTGAGCAACCTGCTCACCCGAGAGACCGGTCGTACAAATAACGGCAGGGATTTTATTTTCCGCCGCATAGTCGAGGATTCCGTCCGTCAGAGACGGGTGAGAAAAATCGATTATAACATCGATTTTCTCTTTTATATCCGAAAGAGAGGTATAGACCGGAAAGTCAACATCGCTCGGAATCCTTATATCGTATCCGGCGGCTATTGAGACCCCCTCAAAATCCATTGCTGAGCGCGCAACAGCGTGCCCCATCTTTCCGCCGGCGCCGCATAATAAAATATTTGTCATTTGTATCACCCTTATCCTATAAATATGTAGTGTCAGTCGGTAATTCCGCTGAGCAAACCGTACTTAATCAGAACCTTTTCGAGCTTTGCGAGGTTTTCAGGCTGCATATCACAGAGCGGAAGCCTTAATCCGCCCACGTGGAAGCCCATAAGATTCATAGCGGCCTTGATGGGAATCGGATTGACCTCGATAAAAAGAGCCTTAGCAAGTTCAAAGTATTTAAGAAACATATCCCTTGAGCCTTCGACATCTCCGCTTAAGTATTTTTCGCACATATCATGAGTTTCTCTCGGCAGTATGTTGGCAAGAACCGAGATTACACCCTTTCCGCCGAGCGAAAGGCAGGGAACTATACAATCATCGTTTCCCGAATAGATAACGAGTTCGGTTTCAGCCGCGACCTCAGCCATAAACGCTATATCGCCGCTTGCTTCCTTAATCGCGTTTATATTCGGAATCTTATCAAGCTTCTTAAGCGTATCGACAGACATCTTAAGGCCGGTTCTGCTCGGCACGTTATAGAGAATAACCGGTTTGGATGTACTTTCGGCAATAGCCTTCATATGAAGGTATAAACCGTGCTGAGTCGTTTTATTGTAATACGGTGTGACGACAAGCATACCGTCAGCACCTATCTTGTCGGCATATTCGGTGAATTCAACCGCGTGAGCTGTGTCGTTGCTGCCCGTTCCCGCGATGATAGGAATACGCCCGCCTGCCTTTTCAACGGCAAAGCGTAAAATTTCCTTGTGTTCGTCATCCGGAAGGGTAGGAGCCTCGCCTGTGGTGGCACATACAGCTATCGCATCGGTCTTGTTTGAAATATGATATTCAATCAGCTCAGAGAGCTTATCAAAGTCTACTCCGTTTGAAGTAAAGGGTGTGACAAGCGCAACGCATGAGCCGGTAAACAATGGTTCTTTCATAGTGCTGTTATTCCTCCTTATAATACAGAAAATATTCAGCCGATTGTAAAAGCCTGAAAATCCAGGTTTCAAGCGACTTTTATTCATTAATATATGATGATTTTTATCCGTCTTTACGGTATAATTAAGTTATGAAATCAATCATTCAATCTTCTTTTTCTTATGACTGCACACTCATAAGGCTTATATTTTCCACATGGCTCGGTTCTGTTGTAATTTGAAAGGATAACCTCTCCGTCAGGCAAGAAGCCGACCGTTTGTTCCTTATCAAAATTCGCAATAATAATGAGTTCCTCATTTTCGTCAAACCGTCGGTAGGCGTATAAGCCGTTTCTTTCGCCTGTCATGTCCTCATATCTTCCGTGGCGGACGGCAGACGAGTCCTTCCTGATTTTCAAAAGCTTCTGATAGAATTTATAGATTGACTTTTCGGATCTCATATCGCGATCCGCATTGATCTCTTTATAGCGGTTGAACTTTCCGAACCACGGATTTTCACTTCCGAAGCCACAGTCAGACTCTCCGTTCCACGGCATCGGGTGCCTTGCATGGTCGCGGCTCGCAATGTTGATTCCGCGCATCAGTTCATCGATCGGGATTTTGTCTTTATTTGCATTGTAATAGTTTAATGTTTCGATGTCTTCAAAATCGGAAATATCATCTGACACGCTGTTTGTCACGCCGATTTCCTCGCCCTGATAGATGAAAGGGATTCCCTTTTGCAAAAAGAGCATTGCCGCCATCATCGTTGCAGACTCATAGCGAAGCTCTTTGTCGTTAGCAAACTTTGAAATGCTTCTCGGCTGGTCATGATTTTCAATAAAGAGCGTGTATAAAAGCTCGTTATCCTGCATCAGGTTCTGCCACTTTACAAGGCAGCTGCGGAGCGAATCAAGCGAAAATTCAACGGGAACGAATTTGTTTCCCCGGCATAAAAGATGCTGGAAGTTAAAAACTGCCGAAAGTTCGCCGCGCTCGCCTCCGACAAGCATTCTGATGTTTTCGTCATTTGCCCCCCAGCACTCACCGACAGTAAAAATGTTCTTCACTTTCTCTCTGCCGAAAAGGAGCTTTATGTATTCGTGAAGGCGCGGACCGTTTCCGTTTTTGTTATTGACAAAATCCTTCGATATCTGGTCGAGCACGTCGCATCTGAAACCGTCGACCCCGAGGTCGACCCAAAAATCAACTACCTTGACCATTTCCTCCCTCACCTTGGGATTCTCCCAGTTTAAGTCCGGCTGACCGACAGCATAGGAATGGAGGTAATATTCGCCCGTCAATTCGTCATACTGCCACGCAGAACCGCCGAAGCACGACTGCCAGTCGTTTTTAGGCTCTTTCGCCCAATAGTAATAGTTGCGGTACGGATTGTCCTTGGACTTTCTCGACTCACAGAACCACCTGTGATCGGCAGAGGTGTGATTTGCAACGAAGTCCATAATAAGCTTCATTCCGCGTTTATGAATTTCGCATATCATTCTTTTCCAGTCATCCATCGTTCCGAACTCATCCATAATATCTGTATAGTCCGATATGTCATAGCCGTTGTCTTCGTTCGGACTTTTATAGCATGGCGAAAGCCAGATGGCGTTTACGCCGAGTTCTTTTAAATAGTCAAGCTTTTCAGTGATTCCGTTCAAGTCGCCAATCCCGTCGCCGTTAGAGTCCTTAAAACTTCTGGGATATATCTGATAAAATGTCCAGTCGTAGAATTCTTCCTGTCTTTTAGTTAACATTGTTCTTCTCCTTATCTTAATTCATATAGGCGATTGCAGAATTCAATATTAGTCAAAATATCCCTTAGCCGCAAGAAGCTCAGCCATAAGAACAGCGCCGCCGGCAGCACCGCGCAGGGTGTTGTGTGAGAGGCAAACGAACTTATAGTCATACTGAGAATCCTCACGAAGCCGGCCGAGAGAAACAGCCATTCCGCCCTCTAAGTCGCGGTCAAGCTTTGTCTGAGGACGATTCGGGTCTTCAAAATAGTTAAGGAACTGTTTCGGAGCGTGCGGAAGCTCAAGCTCCTGCGGAATGCCGCGGAATTCCTTCCATGCGGTTTTAATTTCTTCTATAGTCGGTTTGTTTTCAAACTTAACAAATACCGCCGCCATATGTCCGTCGGAAACGGGAACGCGCAGGCACTGAGTTGTGATTGCCGGCTCTGTTGCGTCGACAATCTTGTCACCGTCGATATGTCCCCAGATTTTAAGGGGTTCGATTTCGCTCTTTTCCTCCTCGCCGCCGATATAAGGAATGACGTTATCAAGCATTTCAGGCCATGTTTCAAAGGTCTTTCCGGCGCCCGAGATGGCCTGATAGGTGCAGGCGAGGGCGGCTTTAACACCAAACTTCATAAGCGGGTGAAGCGCGGGAACATAGCTCTGAAGCGAGCAGTTTGATTTAACCGCAACAAAGCCGCGTTTTGTGCCGAGACGCTTTCTCTGAGCGTTTATGATTTCGGCGTGATCCGGATTGATTTCAGGTATAATCATCGGAACATCAGGCGTATGTCTATGGGCGGAGTTGTTAGAAACAACAGGACATTCCGCCTTGGCATATGCCTCCTCAAGGGCGCGGATTTCGTCCTTCTTCATATCAACGGCACAGAACACAAAATCAACCTGAGATGCGATTTTATCAATATCAGCGGTTGCGTCATATACAACCATCTTGCCGACCTCTTCGGGAATAGGTGTTTTCATCGCCCAGCGTTTGCCTACCGCCTCTGTATACGGCTTGCCTGCGCTTCTGGGAGATGCGGCAAGAAGTTTTAAATTGAACCAGGGATGACCGGAAAGCAAAGTTATAAAACGCTGACCCACCATTCCTGTTGCGCCTATGATACCTACGTTATACTGTTTCACTAAAAACTCCTCCTAATCGTTACTTTTAAATGAAATTTTACTCTTTTTAGTAAAATACTATACGTAATTTATTATATGCCAACAAGCCCGAGATGTCAAATGTTATTTTGGTGGAAATGTAATTATTTATGAGCATATTTTAGACAATATAGACAAAAAAATAAAATTGTAATTAAAATTTAACAAAAAGTTTTTTTCTTTTTGAAAAAAAGACTGGAAATCATACGAATAATGTGTTATTATTAAGGAAACAGCGCAGAAAGAAGGTATGTTTCTATGAAGGCGTATTCTGTGAGAAGGCTGCTGTGCTTTGCGGCGGCTTTGATACTTGTGTTTACCGCGGTTTCGGTTCCGGCTTATGCTGACTATTCGATTCCGTCATATCTTAGAATAGGTTTATTCTATGGAACGAATTCAAAAAGTTCGGTTACCGTCAGCTCCGAAAACGGTTTTTATTTCGGGACATATTCGGGAACTGATTTTTCACAGGCGAAAAAGATCTCTGTGACCGAGCTGACCGTCAGCTTTGAAGGCGGCGGCATTGTTGCAAAGAGCAATGGCTCTGTGGTATTTAAGACTGATAACGCGGCCGAGGGAATGGGAATCTTCCCAACTGTCGGCGGTATGGACAGACGATTTAAAATAGACGGCGAGGAATATCGCGGCGGCCTTGACTTTAAAACGGTGAACGGAAAGAATGTTATAGTGAATGTCGTGTTTATGAACAACTATCTCTATGGGGTGATTTCGAGGGAGATGAGTCCGTCGTGGAATCCCGAGGCTTTAAAGGCACAGGCTGTCTGTGCAAGAAATTATGCGGCGAATAACTTAAACAAACATTCCGACAGCGGCTTTGACCTGTGTTGTAACGTGCATTGCCAGGCGTATTCGGGAACAAGATTCGAGACTGAAAAATCATACGCTCCGGTGGAAGAAACATCGAATCAGGTCCTTACATATAACGGAAAGCTCGCCGAGCTGTATTATAGCTCATCGGCGGGGCCGAGAACCGAGGATGTTAAGAATGTTTGGGGAAATTCCGTTCCGTACCTTGTAAGCGTCGATAATCACTATGAAGATACGGCGAATATTCCGAACGGAATCTGGACAGGCTCGCTCACGGCCGACGAGGCCACCACGATTATGAGGAATAAAGGCTATGATGTCGGTAATGTGACCTCGATAAAAGCGACGGAATATTCCGAAAACGGAAGAGTTTTAAAACTTGAGGTCAAGGGAACGAAAGGAACAAAGGTCTTTGAGCGCGAAGCGTGCAGGACGGTGTTTAATACCGTCACTAAAAGTCAGATGTTTTCCGTCACGGGAAACGGCGAGGCGGGCGAGAACGTTCCGGCGGTAAACACTACGGATGGAAACGCGACAGCCAGTAAGAAGGTAAACGAGATTGTTATGCTTACCGCGGCCGGAAGGGCGACGCTTGAAGCGAAACAGCTTTTTGTCACCAACGGTGTTTATCAAAAGACGTATGATATAACAACAACCGGCGGCGGAGGAAAAAACACGGCCTTCACCTTTGAGGGTAAGGGCTGGGGTCACGGAATCGGAATGAGCCAGTACGGCGCAAAGGGTATGGCGGAGGCAGGATATAAATATGTAGATATTCTCCTGCACTACTTCCCCGGGACGAATCTCGAAAACGCATATTAATACTAAAATTGGAGATAGATTAAGCTATGACAACAAAGGATTTTTATTATGACCTCCCGCAGGAGCTGATTGCTCAGACGCCACTTGCGGACAGGGCATCATCGCGGCTTATGGTGGTGAACCGTGAAAACGGCGAGATTGAACATAAGCATTTTTATGATATAGTTGACAGGCTCCGCGAGGGAGACTGTCTTGTTATGAATAACACGAGGGTTATTCCGGCGCGGCTTTACGGAACGAAAGAGGGAAGCGGCGGAAAGATTGAGTTTCTGCTTTTAAAGCGGCTTGAACTTGATAAGTGGGAGGTTATCCTCCGCCCCGGAAAGAAAGCAAAGGTCGGAAGCCGCTTTGAATTTGGCGGAGGTTTGCTTCGCGCTGAGGTTCTTGAGATAATTGAGGACGGGAACAGAATTGTGCGTTTTGAGTATGACGGCGTGTGGGAAGAGCTTCTTGACAAGCTCGGCGAAATGCCGCTTCCGCCGTATATAAAAGAAAAGCTGACCGACCGGGAACGGTATCAGACGGTCTATTCTAAAATAGAGGGATCGGCCGCGGCACCAACTGCCGGACTTCACTTCACGAAGGAGCTTCTTGAAAAAATCAAGGAAAAGGGCGTCGAACTTGCATATTTAACGCTTCACGTCGGTCTCGGAACGTTCAGGCCTGTTTCGGTTGAGAATGTCGAGGATCATCTGATGCACACCGAATTCTATCAGATTACCGCCGAGACGGCGGAAAAGATTAACCGTGCACGAGAGAGAGGCGGAAGAATTATTGCAGTCGGAACGACCTCGGTCAGAACGCTTGAAACCGTTGCTGATGAGGACGGAAGGCTTCGCGCTCAAACGGGCGAGACAAGCATTTTCATCTATCCGGGGTATAAATTTAAGGCGGTTGATTGTCTTATCACAAACTTCCATCTGCCGGAATCAACTCTGATGATGCTTGTGTCGGCGTTTTCGACCAAGGATATAATATTTAATGCCTATAAGATTGCCGTTCGGGAAAAATACAGATTTTTCAGCTTCGGTGACGCAATGTATATAGAAGGAGAAGAAAAGAATAAATGTTTAAACTGATAAAAAAAGAGGGAAGCGCAAGGCGCGGTGAATTTAAAACTGTTCACGGAACAATTCAAACGCCGGTTTTTATGAATGTTGGAACGGCGGCGGCTATAAAGGGTGCGATTTCTGCCCCTGACTTAAAAAAAATCGGCTGTCAGGTAGAGCTGTCAAACACATATCATCTCCATCTTCGCCCTGGTGACGATGTGGTATACGATATGGGCGGACTTCATAAGTTTATGAACTGGGACAGGCCGATTTTAACCGACAGCGGCGGCTTTCAGGTATTTTCGCTCGCTAAGCTTCGAAATATAAAAGAAGAGGGGGTATATTTTTCATCTCATATCGACGGGAGGAAAATTTTTATGGGTCCCGAGGAGAGTATGCGGATTCAGTCGAACCTTGCTTCGACAATAGCGATGGCGTTTGATGAGTGTATAGAAAACCCCTGTGAAAAGGACTATGCAAGAGATTCGTCACAGAGAACTGCGCGCTGGCTTGAACGCTGTGTCGCCGAGATGAAACGGCTGAACGGTCTGGAGCGAACCATCAATAAAAACCAGCTTCTTTTCGGCATTAATCAGGGCGGAACATACGATGACCTCCGCATCGATAATATGAAGAGAATAGCCGACCTCAATGCTGACGGCTATGCGATAGGCGGGCTTGCCGTAGGCGAGAGCACCGAAGAGATGTACAGAATTATTGAGGTTGTCGAGCCGTATATGCCGAAAGACAAGCCGAGGTATTTAATGGGTGTGGGAACGCCGGTGAATATTTTAGAGGCGGTTGACAGAGGGGTTGACTTTTTTGACTGTGTTATGCCGAGCCGTAACGCAAGGCACGGAACGATTTTTACATCTGAGGGCGTGTTAAATATTTTAAACGCCAAGTATGAGCGTGACAGCCGGCCGCTTGACGAACATTGCAGCTGTCCCACCTGTCAAAGCTTTTTACGGGCAAGTATCAGACATCTGTTTAAGGCAAAGGAAATGCTTGCTATGCGGCTTAGTGTTATACACAATCTATATTTTTACAATAACCTGCTCGCTGAAATCAGGGCTTCTCTTGACAACGGAACTTTCGGTGAGTTTAAACGTGCAAATGTAGAAAAATTGAACAGAAGATTATAGGTTAATGATACATTTTTAAAAGAATGTTAATAATATGTTAAGAAAAAAGTAAATTTTTCTTGCAATATACTTCTTTTTATGATATGATGTTTTATATGTTGTTTCGGATTTGCTTTGATTGGCCCGAGACGCATAAAAACTTGCGAGGATGAGTACATATGGGGATTTTTTCAAACTGGGCGGCGAATTTTTCGGCGACCTTCTATAAGTGCTTTATAAAGGATGACAGATATAACCTCTTGCTCAGCGGTATCGGAGTGACAATAAAGGTTTCGATTCTTGCTGTTATCATAGGTATTCTTATCGGTCTTGTTATTGCTATGTGCAATCTTTCAAAACGTAAGATATTAAATGTTATAGGTAAGATTTATACCGATGTCATCAGAGGCACGCCGTCTGTTACACAGCTTATGATTATATATTTTGTTGTATTTGCGTCGGTTACATGGTCAAAGTGGATTATTGCGGCGATTGCGTTCGGAATTAACTCGGGCGCCTATGTTTCGGAGATTATAAGAGCCGGAATTTTGTCTATTGACAAGGGTCAGACAGAGGCCGGAAGGTCACTCGGGCTTAATGGCTTTCAGACAATGTCGAGAATCGTTGTTCCTCAGGCGGTCAAGAATATCTTTCCCGCGCTTTGCAACGAATTCATCGTTTTGATAAAAGAGACCGCGATAGTCGGATATGTCGGACTTATGGATATTCAGAAGGCGGGCGACTTTATCAAAAGCGCCACGTTTGTTGCGTTTATGCCGCTTATCGGCACCGCGGTAATATATTTTGTTATAATAAAGGTTCTTACGATTATTCTGGGTTATATCGAAAAGGCTCTCAGAAAGTCGGATATAAGATAGAGGAGGGAGCAGCTTGATAAGAATAGAAAATCTTCATAAATCCTTTGGTGACCTTGAGGTACTGAAGGGCATAAACGAGCATATCTCCCACGGTGAGGTTGTTGTTGTTATCGGACCGTCGGGTTCGGGTAAGAGTACGTTCCTTCGCTGTCTTAACCTTCTTGAAACCCCGACAGACGGTGAAATTTATATTGATGATGAGCTTATTAACAGTCCTAAAGCGGACGTAAATAAGATAAGACAAAAGATGGGAATGGTTTTTCAGCATTTTAACCTCTTTCCGCATCTCACAATTATGGAAAATATTACCCTTGCACCGGTGCTTCTTAAAAAGATGACTAAACCCGAGGCAATCAAAAAGGGTGAAGAACTTCTTAAAAAAGTCGGATTATCCGAAAAGGCGGATTCGTATCCGGCTCAGCTTTCGGGCGGACAAAAGCAGAGGGTTGCTATAGCAAGGGCGCTTGCCATGCAGCCTGAGATTATGCTGTTTGACGAGCCGACCTCGGCGCTTGACCCCGAGATGGTCGGCGAGGTTCTGGACGTTATGAAAGAACTTGCACAATCGGGAATGACGATGGTTGTTGTCACACACGAGATGGGATTTGCGCGCGAGGTAGGTACGCGGATTTTATTTATGGATGACGGTGTTATTGCTGAAAAGGGAACGCCCGAAGAAATATTCAACGCGCCCAAGAATGAAAGAACCAGGAGCTTTTTAAGTAAGGTTCTGTAAAAACCGCCGTTTGGGGAGGCGGAACAATAAACTTAGATTTTACAAGGGTTAATACCGATAGAGGGAGTAAACCGTTGTAATATAAAAAATTTTTCAAAGGAGTAATCATAATGAAGAAATTTACAAAAACATTGGCAATGGTAACTGCTGTTGTAATCGCTGCTATGGCGCTTACGGCTTGCGGTGCACAGAAGAAGGATGAAACCGCCGGCAAGAGCACGGATGCGGCTCAGACATCGACAGAAACGAAAACAATTAAGTTCGGTACAAACGCTGAATTTCCTCCGTTTGAATTTGTTTCAAACAAGGGCGGCGTTATCGGTGAATTTGATGGTATCGATATGGCGATGGCAAAGCAGATTGCTGAGGATAACGGAATGAAGGCTGAGATTAACAATATGGAATTTGACTCACTTCTCGTTGCACTTCAGAACGGCCAGCTTGATGCGGTAATCGCAGGTATGACTGTTACCGATGAGAGAAAAGAAGCGGTTGATTTCTCAGAGCCTTATTATACAGCGACTCAGGTTATGATAGTTAAGAATGATTCGCCTATCACAAAGGCTTCTGATATGGCTGACAAGAAGATTGCTGTTATTCAGGGTTATACCGGCGAGACAGTTGTTAAGGATATGGGCTATAAGTATGAAGCTTTCAAGAAGGGCACAGACGCTATTATGGAGCTTATGAACGGAAAAACAGACGTTGTTGTTATCGACAAGGCTACTGCTGAAAAGTATATTAAGGATAATGACGGAATCAAGGCTGTTGAAGATTCTGAAGCTTTCGAGGATGAGAAGTATGCTGTTGCTGTTGCAAAGGGCAACACCGAACTTTTGAATAAGATTAACAAGTCTATCGAAAAAATGATTGCTGACGGAACAGTAAATGAGCTTGCCGCTAAATACGCTGTTGCTGAGGACTAAGGATAATTTATAATTTAATAAACAAAAGCCGAGAGTTTTTATTCTCGGTTTTTTGTTTTGGTAAATTTTTTAATGTAAGACCCGGAACGGTTATGAGCCGTTTCCTACGAAATATGTGAGTATTGGGAAGGCGCGGCACAAGGAAACCGTAAAAGGACGGCTGCCCATAGCGAAGCAGCCGCCCTTTCAATTTAAGGAGAACCTAAAATTTTGTATTATTTATGTCAGCAGCAGCCATTACCGCAGCCATTATTTCCGCAGCAGCAGAAAATGAGTATTATAAGAATGAGAATCCACAGACAACTGTCGTTTCCGCATCCACAGCCATTACCAAAGCAGCCCATACAGCAACCTCCTTCTTTAATTATTTTAAAACAGGATTGAGCCGTCTTTGTACCGAAACGGCAAGCCGCAGCATT